>LUTY01001107.1 GCA_001640045.1 Candidatus Thiomargarita nelsonii
GGGCTTATTGACGCATTTGAGTGATAGTTACATTGTTCGCTCCAATCGGGAATCGGCTTGGTGTAAATGTTCTTTTATTTCGTCAGGATGAATTATTGTATCATGAGTCTTTGCTATTTCTTCAGAAATTTTAAAAAATGTATTGAATTGATGTTTGTTTGTTGTGTCTATCCACAGGCTTGTACCGGCTGGTAGTGAGTGAATGCCTTTGTAAAGTGTGTAAGGCTCTGGCACGTATCCCCAAAGAAAAAAGCCTACATGTCCGGCTGCTTGTGGTGTCGTATCAATTTGTCCGCCTTTTAATAAAGCCTTAACTTGAGATGCAAACCGAAATGACAAACCATCATCTGCATAATAAAGCGGCTTAATGCCAAAAGGATCACGGGCAAGAAATAGCCCTTTATTTTTATCATCCCAAATGGCAAAGGCATACATACCACGAAGATGGTACACCATTTCTGCACCATATTCAATATAAAGATGGAGTAAAACTTCGGTGTCACTATTTGTGTGAAAGCTATATCCCTTTGCCTTTAATTGGCTCCGTAATTGACGGTAGTTATAAATTTCCCCATTAAAGACGATACGAATAATACCATCTTGGGTTGTCATGGGTTGGGCGCCCATTTTAGTCAAGTCAATAATTGACAATCTTCGGTGAGCCAGTCCAATCCGTTCTGATAACCATATTCCAGCGTCATCTGGACCACGCGCTGCCATAACTTCCCGCATTTGCAGTAATTCTTGTGAATTAACTGGGGGAGCAGCGTTAGTGTATGCAAAGATTCCGGTTATTCCACACATTTATTTGGTTGTAATTGTCATAAAATTTTGTGAAAACAATGAGTTGCCCCCCACCCCGTTTCCACGGCCATATAAATTCGTAACATGCCGCTGATAATTTTCCATAACACCCAACGCACAAAGCTTTTTAAACCATGAGGAATAGGCGCATCTTCATAGCAGTTGA
>LUTY01001108.1 GCA_001640045.1 Candidatus Thiomargarita nelsonii
TAGGCGGCGTGATTTTTGCAAGGCTCAAGAGGTTAAAATTTCACGGCGCAGTGTGAAAGCGACAATATTGGTTAGTAATCTAACGACTGGTAGCAATACCAGTTTACGGCTGTTATTTTATTTACTGACGCGGGCACTGCCCCTTTCACACTGAGTCTTTTGATTGAAATTTATTTGCATGTTGTGAATATTTATTGTAGAATAGCGGCCCTCAATGCCGGTGTAGCTCAGTTGGTAGAGCAACCGCCTCGTAAGCGGTAGGTCGGACGTTCAAATCGTCTCACCGGCACCACCCTTATAGGATTTTCAAGATGGCAGAAAACCACAATGAGCCGTCAGCCAATCTGCTAGATGCCTTTGAAAAACATCATTGCCGTCATCAAATTTTAGAAAAATTTCTCTCTGTCCTAACTCTCATAGTGCTTATTGTAGCGGTTTATGTGTTTTTTTTGATTTACGTGGTGAGCACTGATCTGCATTCTATAACTCATTACGTTAATACCATAGCCACTCAAACGGTGCCCATGTCTCAAGATATACACGGTATCAGGACTGAAATGAGGGGAATAAATCAGTCAATCACAGTGACCAATCAATCCTTGCAAGAAATGAGTCAGTCCGTGGCAAAGATGCGCGTTTCTATAGAGCAGGTCAATCAATCCATGCTACAAGTGTCCAGTGATATAGCAAAAGTGCAGAAGTCTGTGGGCACTCTCTCTGGAGATGTTGCGAATATACACCAAGATTTGAGACTGATAGTGAAAGATTTGGATGCGGTTGTGGTGTTTGTAGACGAGATAAAATTACACACGGGACGGATGAGCCACGAGTTAGGTATGATGTCTTATGATATGGGAAGAATGTCACAAAATGTCTCACGCCCGTTAAACACTTTAAATAATATGATACCGACACCTTGGTAATGCGATCTGACAAACTACAGAGCATGTCCGCCCAAGCTCAAATTGCT
>LUTY01001109.1 GCA_001640045.1 Candidatus Thiomargarita nelsonii
AGGATACTTTCAATCGCTTCGGCGATATATTTTTCCGCATTATAAGCGGGCATGACTACAGTAATCATAATCTATTTAAAGCATAAATTCCCAACACGCTATCAATGTGCTTTAGAGGGAAACAAGTGTTTTCGCAATCCGAGTATGAGTGCCTGTGGTTGAAGCATTGTGGCAAACAACAAAGAGAAGATCATGCGCCAATAACGTTTTTCCCCATAGTACATAAGCGTATTATGTCGATAAAAGTGACCTAAAGTGACGTAATAGAACTTCAAGCGATCCCATTTGTTTTGTTGTTGGAGAAAAGCTTCAAGGCTCAACGGAGGAGCACCACAATGCTTCGCTTGACGACGTTGTTTGATATACTCAAGTAGGGTTTTTAGGAGGACAAAGTTATGAAGGCAGCTATTGCTCCCATGAAAACGATATAAATAGAGCGCATCAGGCAAAGTAAGCACTGGACCATGATCACTCATGCGATCAAATAAATCACTATCTTCAGCCACTTTAAACGTGGCATTATACCCGCATTCCTTAAGGAAAATCTCTTTTTTAAAAAAGGCGGTGCCATTCAATACCGAAACACATTTTCCTTGCCGCTGCATCGTATAGAATTCTTCCTCCGTATTTGGGCCATTGTCAAAAGTTCTTTTACTTATAATATTACCGGCACAATTGATGTTATAACCTTTTACTCCCCACACAACCACATCTGGGTATTTTTGTGCCGCTTGAACTTGTTTTTCAAGGCGTTGTGGCAGAGAAATATCATCAGCATCCATCATGGCAATCCAATCAGATTTGGCAACCTTTACCCCAGCATTTCTAGCTGCGCCACCACCGACATGATCGGTCTGTACGATACGAATACGCCGATCCTGTGCGGCATATTGCTCGATGATCTTTAAGGTGTTATCAGTCGAACCATCGTTGACAATGATGAACTCAAAGTCTTGGAAGGTTTGATT
>LUTY01001110.1 GCA_001640045.1 Candidatus Thiomargarita nelsonii
CTTTAGTCATCGGTCAATATCAAGTTGTTATTATTAACAAAGGCTTAGAAGATGGGATAGAAATCGGTCATCTGTTAGCGGTTAATAAAAATAGCCGTCAAATTATTGACCGCACCGTCTCTGAAGACGAAGTGACCTTACAAAAACAACGCGCAGGCACCTTGCTGGTGTATCGCGTATTTGATCGCATCAGTTATGCCTTAGTGATGACATCAAGATTGCCAATTAGTGTATTTGATCAAGTTAGTGTCCCTTGAACCAAAACTTAACGCGAGGTGAAGAATATTGGCTGGCACTAGCGCGTGCCCCTTGTGTGCTACCAGTCAACTTGCTTCATCTCCTTAATCACTTTGGTAGTCCTCGCAACGTCTTTGAAGCTGGTCCTTGGGCGTGGCATGCCCTGAGACTCAAAAGTGATTTGATCAAATATTTAAAATATCCCAACTGGTACGCTGTCGAAAACGATATGCGCTGGTTAGCACAATCAGGCAATCATTTACTGACCCTACATCACCCAAACTATCCCCCTCTTTTGCGCGAAATTTATGATCCGCCACTGGTATTATTTGTACAAGGCAATTATGTACTACTGCAAAGTCTCCAATTGGCAATGCTAGGAACACGCAATGCCAGCCGCGAGGGATTTGAGACGGCGCGAGAATTTGCTAAATGTTTATCTCATCAGGGCTTTACCATCACCAGTGGCATGGCATTAGGCATTGAAGGTGCCAGCCATTGGGGTGCCTTAGCGGGTACGGGTAAAACCATCGCGGTAGGGGGATGGGGCTTAGATCGCATTTATCCGCCACAACACCGTGATCTCGCTAAAAAAATTGTTGAAACCGGTGCGCTGGTATCCGAATTTCCACCTGATACAGCCGTCAAACGTGACCATTTTCCGCTCCGCAGTCGAATTGTCAGTGGTTTAAGTTTAGGCACACTGGTTATTGATGTCCCTGTGCGTAGC
>LUTY01001111.1 GCA_001640045.1 Candidatus Thiomargarita nelsonii
TGCTTGAATCTGCTTGTCAATTAGATGTTATAGAACTTGATCGTGATTTGATTGAGTGGCTTAAAAAAACCGCCAAAAATCAAAATTTACGCATTTATAATGCTGATGTTTTAAAATTTGATTTGAAAACCTTGTTGATAGATAAACGGCGGCTACGGATAGTCGGTAATTTGCCCTATAACATTTCCACCCCTTTATTGTTTCATCTGCTTAATTATGCCAGCAACATTGAAGATATGATTTTTATGCTGCAAAAAGAAGTCGTTGATCGTATGATTGCTGTTCCCGCGACGCATGATTATGGGCGTTTGTCTGTGATGTTGCAATATTCTTGTCAGATAGAAAAGTTATTTGATGTCAGCCCAGCGGCTTTTTATCCGCCGCCGAAGGTGGAATCGAGTGTTGTGCAATTGAGGCCTTTTTTGAGTCCGCCAGTTTCGGTGAGGAATCGAGAACATTTTGCTCATATTGTGGCACTGGCTTTTTCGCAGCGGCGTAAGATGTTACGCAATACTTTAAAAAGTGTACTTGATGCTAAGGATATAAAAGCGGCAGGTATTGATCCAATGGCGCGTGCTGAGACGTTGAGACTTGAGGATTTTGCACGGCTTGCTGAAATTAATTAATCAATTAGTGACGATATTACTCATATGGAGTGCAAGGTTTTTACGTGGTATTCGATCAGCGCCAAAAACCCCTGGCGTTGTTTGAGACGGAAATGACTGATGGGAAAACTTAAGGGCATCGTATTTAGTTCCATTACTTTTCTCCATAGAATAAAACTTTTAACCGACATTCCGCACAGGATTCTTGTAATTATTTGATAATAAATAATTATATATTTATATCAGGCTAGAATAAATAAATTATTTTAATTTATAATCAAAAAGTTACAAATGTGTGCGGAATGTCGCCGGCAAGTCCCTGTGATGGCTTGCAGAAGATTGTTGATGCGCCAGCACCCTGT
>LUTY01001112.1 GCA_001640045.1 Candidatus Thiomargarita nelsonii
TCGGATTGATTGGATTCACTGTCTAAGATTTCAATGACTTGAACGTCTTCATGGAGGAAGGCAGCTAAAAAACCTTCCAGTACGTCAAAGTTCGCGTCAGCGTTTTGCAAAGCTCTATACTGTCTAGCACTGTGATACCAGAACCATATAACAGCGCCAAAAAGCTTGCAAAGCGTGCCAAAATGATTTTTTCGAGAATGGGACCAATCACCCATATTCGCAATTTTAAACGATCAATCAAAAAACAGAAACGGCGACTGATAAGCATCATGGCTTTGATTGCTAAAATCGCTAACACGGGTAGGAGTAGAATGAAATACCAGTATTTAACAAATAGATTAGAAACGACAATCAAGAGATGAGTGTGCAGGGGCAATTCTCCGCCAACGTTTTGAATAAAGCTGATTAACTGTGGTACCAAATAGATCATCATAAAAAAGAGCACACCAATGATAATGATCCCCATAAAAATGGGATACATGAGTAGTTTTTTAGTTTTGGCAATCATCTCATCTTGCCATTTCAAAGTCTCTGTCAAATGTTGAAATACAACGCTTAAATGACCGCTTGTTTCCCCAGCACGAATGAGGCTCACAAAGACTTGATTAAAAATCTTTGGAAAATTCGCCATAGCCTTTGATAAACTCGCGCCGCCTTCTATACTTTCAATCAAACTCGACACCACTTCACGAAATCGTGATTGCGATAAACTGTCACGCAAGTCGCCCAAACCTTCTAGCAGGGGCACACCCGCACGGGTTAAGTTTTCCATGTGGAAGCAAAAGGTAATCAATTCGTGACGGGAAACTTTAGTGAAGAAAAAATGACGTGATTTTTGGGTATGGCAATGGATAATATCCAGCCCCATGCGTTCTAAACGAATTTCTAAATCATTGATATTATTAGCGACCAATTGGCCTCGAACAAGAGTGCCCTGCTTGTCCATCGCTTTGTAGAAAAATTGTT
>LUTY01001113.1 GCA_001640045.1 Candidatus Thiomargarita nelsonii
TCAATCCATCAGAATCACCAATGTCGTTGATATAGCTCACACCCAAATCATAACTGAGGTGCTCCGTTTCTTGAGCCAATCCGATATTGGCACCATAATGATCAATCTTATCTTCGCTACCTGTCGCACCATTGAAAGCATAGATTGAGCCATAGAATCCTCCCGTTTCAAAACCCACTTTCGCCGCCTTTTCTCGCGCCTCGCCCATTTCTAAGGTGAGCGGATCGGAAATCATCTGCGATTCAAAATTTCCAAACGGTACATACAATTGTCCCACCGCCAAATAAAGTTCTGAGTGACCCAAAGTCACAAACGCTTCATCTATTTCGAAATCGGTGGCACCTTCTTCATAGAGAAAGGCAATTTGAGCCTTAACTAATTTATGTACCTGTGCCTCTATCGCCACGCCCACTTCATCTACAACAAAATCACTGGAGTCATTCCCGTCATAGTCTTCATTAAAGCGAGCCTCTACTTGAACAATACCATTTATGCAGTCCGCTTGGTAATAGATTTTCTTCCGCCACCGATACGCTGACTAATCCGATAAGACTTACGACAGCTATAATGGGTTTTATTTTCAACTTCTCTTCTCCTTAATCGGAAACTAACGCTAGATATAAATGATGATAATAATTATTATTTGTGCAAGGTACGCCTTGCACTCCTGAAAAAAATGTTAAACTTTAGCTTGTATGGGAATTGAACGTCGCCGTTCCACCCATTCATAAATTTCCAAGTGAGCCTGATCAGCCTGACAACAGCCTTTGTCACACCTGCTACCTTCGATACGGCGCACCTTGCCTTTGCGTATCCAATGCTCCAACATCCCCTTCACAGCATCAGGTGCCACATCAAAATGGTGAGCCATGTCTATCAAAGGAGCCCTTTTATTTTCAACCAGATAAGATTTAAGTTCAGTCAAAATCATCGTTTTTTCTCCACCGGAGTGCAAGGCGAACCTTG
>LUTY01001114.1 GCA_001640045.1 Candidatus Thiomargarita nelsonii
CTGTGCGACAGTTGATTTTTTAATCTCAACAAAATTACCAATATGCACCTGTGTTGGTGCGTTTGAAGTGGGGATCAAATCAAGCGGATTTTCAGCTAGGGTACAGGGCGTTGTTGACGATGCCTCTGAAATGGAGCGTGCTGGACTTCTTGAACTGAGATTTACTGTGCCTCATTTTGGCGTTTGGCTTGCTGGCTCTTTTGCTGATCTTGAGTTAAATGAGGTGACAAGTGAAAACAGCACTAATTGGAAGGTTGGTGGTTATTACCATTTTGGGAAGTTGACATTCGGTTTACAGTATGAGGATGCAGAAATCGGGACACTTGACAATAACCCAGAAGGGGGGGCGTATATTCTTGGTTCTCTGGATTTTACAAAGAATAATGTCACTATCGCGGGCTGGGTTGCTGGTTACCTTTCTGATATTGAGGACAGAATGCTAGATGAAGAGGGCAAGCCTATTGAAGAAGATGCTTTAAGCTGGGCTATTGGTGCCAAGTACCACTTTAGCAAGCGTACTCAAATTTATGGGGGTTATCGTGAGACTAATAGCGATAATGATTTCCGCGATGAAAATGTAGCGACTTTTGGTATCAGACACGTATTTTAAGGCTTCCCCAAAAAAAAATCCTATTTCTTAAAGAAATAGGATTTTTCATCTCTTGGACTCCAATATCGCTATTTAGGCGCTCCCAATTTGACAGCCCGTTGTGTTCGCTGTTGCGCTTCATCTTCTAACTCTTCAGTCCTTTGACTAAACCAACCTTGTGTATGTTGTATCACCAAATCCAACAAAGCTTGGATGTGTTCAACATTATCATTCAACGCGGGAATATAATGAAATGCTTGACCACCCGCCTGTAAAAATATTTGACGGTTTTCTTGATTAATTTCCTCTAAGGTTTCTAAACAATCTGCGGCGAAACCAGGGCATATAATATCGACTCGTTTGAGTCCAGCCTTGC
>LUTY01001115.1 GCA_001640045.1 Candidatus Thiomargarita nelsonii
GCTTTCTGCCTGGAATCCTATTGACTATATGCGTTTACTCTGGTGGATTTTAGTCAAGCCTCAGCAATTACAAATCTATCGGCAAGCCTTTGGTGAAGAAGATGAAAATCGTGTTGGCAAATGGCTAGTGAGCAGCCTAATCTGGGGGCCTTTAATGATGCCTATCTTGGCATCAGGATTGGGTCTCTTGTGGTTGGTACCCGAGGATTGGCCGTCGAGCGTTTACCTACTATTCACTATTTTATTAATAGGATGTTGGCTATTAACGGGATGGCTGGGAAATGTGGGTGAAGGGAGCGTGATGGGCAACGTAGCCTTTGGTGTGATGTTCGGCATGATATTTGGCGTACTGTATGTCGTGGCAATCGTTATAGCCTTTTTAGTGGCGGTTGAAGTAGCAACTGACCAAGCGTTTGGAATAGGATATGTGCTAGCTTATGTTGTCGCTTTTTATATGGCCTATGTTGTGGCAGTTGGTGTGGCAATGGCAGTCAGAGATACTGTCACAAATAGTTTAATCACTGCTACACCCTCTGCCTTAGTTCGCTTTGCTTTCTTGTTGCTGGTTGCCGCTGATCTGTTTTTGTTCTGGTTTTGCTTTTTGGGGGGTGAACTGTTTTTAGTCCCAAAAGCGATGGGGGACTAAGCCGTCGTAAACAAGGAAGCATGTAATAAGCTTTGCGTATAGGGATGTTGAGGATGATTGAATAATTGTTCAGTTTCACCCTGTTCAATAAATTGACCGTGACGCATTACAAAGATACGGTGAGAAATTGCCCGAATGACTTTTAAATCATGGCTGATGAATAAATAACTGATTTTGTGTTTACGCTGCAAATTGATTAATAATTCAATCACTTGTTTTTGCACTGATACATCCAATGCGCTGGTGGGTTCATCTAACAAAATCAATTGGGGTTCTAAAATGACTGCCCGTGCAATGGCGATACGCTGGCGTTGTCCGC
>LUTY01001116.1 GCA_001640045.1 Candidatus Thiomargarita nelsonii
AATGAGACAAATAGGGTGTCTCTTTATCCAGCACCTTGACGCCTTGGTTGACCAATTTGGAAAAATTAAAGGGGATGTCGTGTCGAGAGACTGTGAAGTTTGTTCCCAATTCTGCTTGATATTTTTCAAATAAGGCAAAAGTGGCGGCTTCTGTGCTGCCATTATCGACAATAATGATTTCCCAGTGGGGATAGCTGGTGATGGTGCGGATGGCTTCAATATTCTGTGCCAGTGTATCCGCCATATCTTTAGTCGGTATGATAATGCTAACCAGCGGCTCTCCTTGGACTGGGTAATGTAGGAGGCAAGTATTTGGGGCAGTGGTATTGAGCGTGACGCGCCCCCCTTGTCCTTCTCTATCTAAGGCGGCTTGAAGCATTTTGAGTCTTAAGGTGCTGGAAAGCGGTGGCTGCCGACGTTTATGGTAAAGAATTTTGGGTATATGTTGAATACGCTGGGTTTGCGCCGTGAATCGGAGTGCCATGTCCCATATTTGTAGTGCTTGTAATTCTCTGCGAAATCCGCCGATTTTTTTGAGTAAATGGGTACGATAAACGCTCAGTTGTCCGGTGTATAGCTGTCCCTTGAGCATTTCTGCTGACCAATCGGGTTTAAAATAGGGAGCATCAAATAGTCCGCCTTCATTCACCTGATCTTCATCAGAATAGAGCATATCGACGCTGGATTGATTAATCCATTTGGCAATTTCTAATAAAGCATCTTTAGTCAATAAGTCAAAAGGCTCTATTAGCGCGACATATTCACCAGTCACCATTGCTAGAGCGGTGTTATAGGGGGTTGATGTTTGATTGTCAGCCAATTTGATTTGATTAGGAAAACGGCGGCGGTATTCCTTAAGCACTGTATTGTCTGCGGCGACGATACATATTTCCCATTGTGGATAAATTTGCGTCACGACGCTGTTTAAACAATGAGACAAATAGGGTGTCTCTTTATCCAGCAC
>LUTY01001212.1 GCA_001640045.1 Candidatus Thiomargarita nelsonii
AGCCACTCTCTAGCTAAGTAATAGGGTCGGAATTCCATTCCGTATTTCGGTGAGCCGGCTCGTCCCAAGTTTTGACTTATCCATCCCTGTCGTTTATTTTCGTGTCAGCAAATAAACCGCATGAGTTCGAAGAAACGGTAATAAGACTTCACAAGCATACGCCAACAATGGAGACAATGGTGCCAATTTTCGTTGAATCGGAGGGGCTAATGTGAGTGTTTGCATCTGGATTTTGAAATTGGGAAATAGACGGCGAATCGAACGTCGCAAGCTCCGTTACTTCGTTTCATTCTTGCGAATTCCAATCGTATCAGGATTTTTGGGGTGGCTAATCCGAAAGTCATAGATTAAGATGTTAGAGCGAACAACACGATTCATCTCTTTTGCCAGTCCCAAACGTGCCTCTGGATCAAGAATTGAAGAAAAAACGGTATTTGCAGTCACGATATCCATTGATTGATCCGTAAAAGGAATAGGCCAACCAGAAATGGCTTGGTAATCGATCTGTGGCGACATTTTTTTAGCCTGTGCAATGCGATCTTCTAGCAAATCGATACCGTGCAAATGTTCTGGCTCTCCGCCCCATTCTTGTAGTGTTCGTAACCATCCGCCGGCTCCACATCCGATATCAAGTATCTGTTTATCAGATAAATCCTCCCATAGCATAGAGGAAACGACTAAACGAAAAGTGAAGTTTGTTAGGGTTACATCCTTACGCCACCCCACTGGTTATGACCGTCACCTTAAAACCGGCTCCGCTCATCAACTGAGTCTCCATCCAGGGACGGAAAGTCCCCGGCTCCATAGGCAGGTGATAACTCAAAAACAGAATATGTTTTTTTTCTCCACTAACCACGACTTTCCGCCACTGCTTTCACAATGTATTCCGCCTCTTCTTGGGACAAACCATGATGCACCGGTAAAGCGAGAATATGTTGAGCAAGATACTCTGTGGTCAGCAAGTCCTCCTGTTTGCCGTACAAATCCTCAAATATCGGCTGCTGATGTAATCCCCGAGGATAATGCACACCGCTTGCGACCCCTTTTTCCTTCAAGCTTTGCGCTAAAGTGTCACGGTCACATCCAAACGCATCTGGCTCGACTAAGACGCAGTACTGATGCCAAGCATGTTCCGAATTTGCCGTTTTTCCTTGCAAGCTAATACCTTCAATCTGCCCCAAACCGCGATCAAGAATTTCTGCATTGCGTCGGCGTATTGCTACCATTTGATCCAAGCGCTTGAGTTGCTCTCTGCCAATGGCTGCCTCCACATCCGTCATGCGGTAATTCAGCCCCAACAGGGTGTGATAATATTTACCCGTCTGACCATGTGTACGCAGAAAACGCAATTTTTCAGCATAATCGGCATTATTTGTGCATACCATGCCACCTTCACCGACAAACATGTTTTTCGACGGATAGAAGGAATAACAGACAAAATCTTCGACTGAGCCAATATCTTGATTTTTATATTGAGCACCATGCGCTTGAGCCGCATCCCAAACAATTGTCAAGTCATGCTGTTTTGCAAAAGCTTGAACGGCATCGATATCGCAGGGATTTCCAAATAAATGCACAGGCGCAATCGCCTTGGTTTTCTCCGTCAGCTTACGCGCCGCATCCGCCAGATCGATCAAGAAAGTTTCCCGATCAACATCACAAAAAACGGGCTTCCCCCCCGCTGCCGTTACCATGCTCGCTGTGGCAATAAAGGTGAAAGAGGGCACCACAAAAAAAGCTCAAATTTAACACACAAGTAAAAACCCCGTCCAGCACAATTTTTTATGATTACGGAGCCTAACCCGGGAGATTTTCACAGTAAACGAATTGAATGATTTGTTAATTGTCGTTTTTAATTCGTTTATTTCTAAATTAGTTGTACTAAATTACACGTAACGAAGTATCCGTCTCACTCAAACTCCTTTCATATCTAAAAAATCCTAGTTGAGTTTAGAGGAGTCCAAGATTTATTTTGGACTCCTAGCCTGCATATTTGCGAAGAAAATTCAGCACCTTTTCCGCATAATCCATGTCCACGCCTATATGCGTCGGCAAATTAATAACTTGCTCACAAGCCCGTTCGGCATTAGGACAACTACCGGTTTCATAAGCAAACACTGAAAGCGGAGCTTCATTGCCGTGAAGCGGTGTTTCAAACCACGTTCCTAATTCTATGCCCTGTTTTTCGGCTTTTTTAAGTAAGGCTTCTTTATTCTCAACTCGCACCGGATAACGCAAAAAAACGGTTTCCGTTTTTGAGCTTTCGGGAACCGTTTTAAAATTTAATCTTGGGAGTTCTTGGTGATAAAATTCACCGATTTGGCGACGATGCTGGATTGTCTGTTGAATTTTATCCAATTCTGAGAGACTTTTTTTCAACTGGGCGGGTGCCATTCGAGAAAAATAGCCTTTTGGCAAGGTGCCTTCTAGTTCTTCATAAGAGGAACTACCTGCCACTATGCCGGCTCGTCCCAACAATCGGTAAAGTCCGGTCATCAAAGCCGTGGTTGATGGTTTGACTAGAAACTGGTAAGCCAATATTTGGAGAGCGAATCGTAATGATGCCAAGCTTGAAGGCTTTTGTGCATTTTGAAAAAGTTTGTGCATTCTTTCGGCAAGCTCTGGCTCTTGTGTGTAAAAAAAACCGCCAAGTCCAGTGGAAAAAAATTTATTCCATTGCCCCGAAAAAAATGAAAAACGGCCATAAGTGCCACAAAGTTTATCCCGATAACGCGAAGCAAAGCTATGACAACAGTCTTCAATTAAGGGAATGTTGTGTTGGGTACAATATTGTGTGATTGTATCTAACTCTGCCGGAATTCCATAAGTGTGTTGAACTATAATCGCTCCCGTCCGTTCAGAAATTCGATTAGCGAGTTGATCCGTATCAATATTATATGTGTTGGGATCAATATCAACATAAACCGGTTTATAGCCGGCAAACATGACCGCCGTTGGCACAACAACACAGGTATAGCCGGGCATGATAATTTCGCTGCCTTCGGGTATATTTAAGGCTTTAAGACCGGCATAAAGCGCAACTCTACCTTTGGCAAAGGGTAAACAGGTGCCGGAGGCAAAGTAATTAGTGAATTTTTTTTGGAGGGTTTGTTCTTGTTTCGTTAAGGGATATTTGTTCATGTCATCACCTATCAATTTTGATGCCTTTGCCAACGGATGTTAAAATAAAAGGCAAGAATCTTCTCTCCATAAGCAATAACATATTTTCTGCTGGAGCAGGTTTGCAACCTGCATCGTAATGTTTTCGCCTGAAAAAATCGGTCAGACGGGATAAAACGTCTCGGGTTGCAACCCCCGTCAGGCACAAGTAAGGCATAAAAGGTTACACGACCTTTCTGGTAAAAAAATACTGTTTCAATATCAATCCACTTTTGTAACTCACCTCTAAAGATTTTGGTTATTTTCTGCATACGAAATAGAGCATGCCACTATGCTCTTCTTTTTCAAAAGATTCAATTTTTGAAAGAACTCTGGACTCATTAATTTGCTTCTGACTGGCAACACCGATTACATCAAAACCAGCATTTATTAGTAAATCATAAGCCTCTCGTGGTATAAACCAGTAATTGTATGGTTTTTTATCTAAAAATACTCCAAGGTTTGGTCTTCCTCCCAGCTTAAACCATGGTAAATGTTGCACAGAATAAGGTGACTGCTTTATCTTTCTTAAAATAGAAAGATATTTAACCAGCATTGAATACAAGAAATGCTTTTGTCTCTCTTTAAAATTGCAAAACGAGAACAACACAACACCATCTTTTTCCAGAATACGATAGGCTTCTTTTACTGCCCGTCTGGCATTAGCCAGATTTCCAACAGCACTTATTATTTGTTGAAGATAGATAAGCTGAGCAAATTCATTATTTCTATAGGTTAGTGCAGTGGCATCTTCAACAGAAAACTTGATCTGATCGGTTTTATCTCGCTTTCTGGCTTGCTCAATAAACTCCGGAACAAAATCAAAACCATGAAGATCAGAAAAGCCCATCTCCAACATTCCGAATAGAATCCTACCGCCAGCGGTTCCGGCTTCAAGTGTTTTTTTATTTTTTTTTAGATATTTCTGTATCAGAAAGTCTTCAGCTTTAATTAGTCCACCACGATAAGCCCATGAATCGAACTCATGGGTTTGATAGATATTTTTATTATCCATTATTACAATCCCTCACAATATTATGTTGAAAAAGAATGGATTTTATATGATAAACATAAAATTTATCTGGTAATTTGTTAATTAAGAATCTCATAGGGTACAGAAGAGCAATTACCATGTTTAATAGCATAGAATAATGCACATTAAGAATACAATATTGTTTTTCAAATCCAAACTTTATAAGAAAGTCCTGCATATTTGTATCATGTGCTATTGAGCGATTGCCGTTACTGATTACCATTCCTTTTTCTTGATAATGCGTAAGCAATACATCGAACAGAGCATAGCTTGAGTACTGTTTTAAATAGTCAGGATGGAGTTTAATAATATTGGTAGCAACCTCGTTTTCTTCAACAAGACATTCGCAATATCCGGCCAATGTATCCCCGAAAAACACTCCCCACCATTCAAATGGCCCATTCCTTTTTTGTGCAATAGACCTTTTAAATGTTTTCTCATCAACCGGCGTGGCGTTAATATAACGCCGATAGGCTGCACGATAACACTCATACCCATGTTCTTCCATCCAAACAGCATCTAGCAATCTTACCTCGCAGCGTTTACGTCCTCTGTTAACTTTACTTCTGGTATTACCTGATAGTCGTGCTTTATCATATTGTTGACAAACAATGTACCACCATGAGGACACCTCATGCTGAGGATTACTCGAGTATCGAATAAACCACGCTTTAGATTCCTTTAACAGCAGTTTGATGTCGGAATCATCCAATTCAACATAACATTGAGTTGCTTTAGCTGGCACTAAGGCACCGTTATATTTTCTCCAATAAATCCCACCTGCTTTATACAGCTTTCCTCCTACATTAATTAACCATTGGGTATATCTGTTATTCATGGCATAGCCCCTAAATATTTTTTTGCTAAAACAGCATAATCATGGTTGGCAAGAACATAGTCACGACCTTTAGCACCCATTGCTTCGCTATTGTCTTCCGACAGATCTTTTAATTTCATAATAACCTTGGCGATAGCCTCTGGATTTTCGGCTTCACATGAAATACCGCAACCACTCTCAGCAACAAGATCATTTCCTGCATCTATGGCATGAACAATGGGTTTACCAGCCATCATATAGTCAAAGAGCTTATTTGGACTCACTCCAAATCTATAGAGTGGCTGTTTTTTCCAGCCAATATACAATATATCCATCCTAGTCAAAAAAGATGGAATCATACGCTTTTCCACTGGATTTAAAAATAAGACATTGCTCAACTTATTCTTCTGTGCATATTTTATCAGTGCATTTTTTACTATTCCTTCACCCACTAGAACAAAACCAACATTATCGCTTTTAAGTAATTTTGCAGCTTCTAATAGATAGCTTAATGCATTGGCAACTCCATGCGTACCTGTAAAACCTACTAAAAAATCATGTTTTGATCTAAACAGATCAATTTTTCCAGCAGTTTCATTGGGTAAAGACCGAGAGGTTTTCCAATCAGCGACTACAATGCCATTAGGCGTATAAATGAACTTTTCCTTAGACATCCCATGTGAACACATGTATTCCTGAGCCTTAGGAAGTAGTGATGCTATTTTATCGCTACACTGATATGCGTAATTTTCTTCGTATTGCATGAGCATTACAAAAGGATGCCAACGACTCATTCCCCCTAATTCTACCAAGCTTAGTGGCCATAAATCACGAACTTCAAAGACTAGAGAGGCTTTAGCATGGCTGGCAATTTTTTTTGAGCCGCGTATGATAAAGGGATGCGGACTAGAAGCGATAACAATATCAGGAATGAAATCAGATAGTAGTGATTTTCGATATAAAAAGAGCGCTTTGGCAAAAGCCAACAAATTTAGCACTCGACCAACACCATTTCCATGATATGAGGGAGTTTTGAGCCACACATACTCAATTTCATCTATACTCTCATGTGCTATATTCCCATCAACATTGGGTTGTTGATGACGTAAATGTGACTCTGATGCAGCAACAATTCGTACTCTGTGTCCTAATTTAAGCCACTCTCTAGCTAAGTAATAGGGTCGGAATTCCATTCCGTATTTCGGTGAGCC
>LUTY01001127.1 GCA_001640045.1 Candidatus Thiomargarita nelsonii
CCAAGAGGAACGGCAAGAACCTAATGCCTATTTCTGGAATCAACTGGGTTTGGCCTTGTATAATTTACGCAGTTACGAACAAGCGGTGGAAGCGTTTCAAAAAGCCTTGGCCAGGGAACAGGGCAATGCTACCTACGCGGGCAATATCGTTGATTCTCTCTGGAGGCCGTGGCATTTTGCGAACAATGGCTAACAAACTACACTCCAAATGCTCATTTCCAAAAACAACTGGATCAAGCCCGTCAACAATTGATTAACCCGATATAAATTTTTAGGAGACACCGAATGGAAAGACCCGAAGCCCGCGAAAAGACCCTACCAGAAAAACTGTTTGAAGACAGGATACTATTCATGTTGGGCGAACTCACCGAAGAAGTGGCGGCTCAATTGGTGATGAGCCTGCTTTATTTGGAGTCCCTAGACCCAGATCAAGACATATTCCTCTATATTCACTCACCCGGGGGATCAGTAACGGCAGGTTTATCGGTTTACGACACCATGAACCTCATCCAATGCGATGTCTGGACCATTTGCACCGGTATGGCGGCCTCTATGGGAGCGATATTATTAAGCGGTGGCACTAAAGGTAAGCGGGTTTGCATGCCCAATGCCAAAGTCATGATCCATCAACCCCTACAAGGTATTTATGGCTACAAACAAGCGACAGAAGTCCAGATTGCCGCTAGGGAAATCTTACGCACCCGCGAGCGACTTAACCAGATACTTTCCGAACACACTAACCAGCCCGTCGAACGTATCCATGAAGATACCGAGCGCGACTATTGGATGACAGCGCAAGAGTCGCTGGAATACGGTTTGGTGGACAGCGTGGTTAAAACGAGGCAGGATATTTCGCTATTAGTCAAAGGGAGAACGTGATGAGCCTATACAATCTAGATCGCCTACGCGAACACCTCCTGGCTGATGCAGAGCGCCATGCCTACAACTACATCGGCATCAGCGACATCGCCTTATTTTTCCTCACCCGTCCGGATTCCATACTATTTCAAGCCATCAAGCGGGCTGACAAAGAGCCTGACCTATTCCGCAAATGGTTGCAGCGGTTACGTCCAGAAACGCGACGGCTGAAGAATGAAGTCCCTATTTTTACCCCCCATCTGGAAAAACAGATAAAACAGTGGCAGGGCCAAATGGACGAAGAAGCCCTTGTCATCGCCTTGGTCCAAGCACCGAATGCCTTTAGCTTCGCGGCCAATGTATTGGGATTGTCCGCTGGCGTGCTGGAAGAACACATCCGCGAGGCCGCTTTACAGGGGCCAGTCCGACTGAATACGCCGATTTTGAACAAAGGACGCAACCTCACAGCGGCGGCAGAGCGGGGCAAACTCATGCCCTGCATTGGTCGAGAACGGAATATCCGTCAAGTGGTGACCACCTTGATGCGGATGACAAAAAACGTGCCAGTACTTGTGGGCGAGGCGGGCGTGGGTAAAACCGCAGTGGTCGAGGGCTTAGCCGCCTACCTGCTCACCGATGATGCGCCCGCTCGTCTGCGTGGTTGCACACTCGTAGATTTTCCCGTTTCTCTGTTCACTGCGGGGCATAAATACATTGGCGAAACGGAGAAATTTACCCTGCGTCTTATCGACGAACTCAAGCGAAACCCAGATATTATCCTATTTCTCGATGAAATTCACACCGTCATCGGGGCTGGCAAAGCTGAAAACCAACATGGCGATGTGGCGCAAATCCTCAAGCCCGTATTGGCACGCGGCGAAATCAAGCTGATCGGTGCCACGACTTCTGACGAATACTTGATATTGGAAAAAGACCCAGCCTTTGAACGGCGCATGAACCCGGTGCGCGTGGAAGAGCCCTCAGTGGAAATGGCGATTACTATGGTGCAAGGAGCTAAGCAACGCTACGAAGCCCACCATAAAGTCGCCATTGATGACGATGCCTTGGTGCAAACGGTCAAACTGGGACACGATTATCTCACCCACCGTAAGCTCCCGGACAAGGCATTTGATCTCCTCGATCATGCCTGCGCTCTGAGCAACCAAGGCGCAACACCTCAGCGCGTTGATCGCCAAGCAGTACTCAATGCCTTGGTAGAACTGACCGGTGTCGAGATTGCTCAGATCGATACCCCGCTGACGGAAAAGGTCAGGGGCATTGAAACGGCCATTAGTGCTGAAGTAATCGGCCAAGCAGAGGCCATCAAGCAAGTGGTGGACAAGCTAAAGTTGGCCTACGGTGGCTTAGTGCGCCGCGATAAGCCCTTGGGGGTTTTCCTATTTATGGGCTACCCGGGTTGTGGCAAAACCCATTTTGCCAAGCAGCTGGCAAAACATTTGTTTGGCGACAGTCAGCGTTTGTTGCGTATCGATATGGGAGAATATAGCGAAGCGGCGAGCGTCAGCCGATTGATTGGTGCCGCGCCGGGTTATGTGGGCCATGAACAGGGTGGCGTACTGACCCAGTTCATCAAAAATAATCCCTTTTCAGTACTCTTATTTGACGAAATTGAAAAAGCCCACTATCAAGTGGCGGACATTTTTTTAGCTTTATTCGGTGAAGGACGTATTACCGACAGTTTTGGGCGTACCGTGGATGCTCGCAACACGATTTGCATTATGACCTCTAATCATGGGGTGGAAACCTTACAACGTCGCCACCTGTTTTTGGGAGAAATGAATAAAGCGACGCAAGAAAAACGCTTGCGGGATTCCTTGAATAAGGCATTTCGACCAGAATTGCTTAATCGGCTTGATGGTGTCGTGGTATTTAATCAACTCCAATTGGAGGAACTCAAACAAATTGCCGCTTTACAACTCGATCATCTGTCACAACGACTCAAGGCGATGGGGAACCAATTGATTGTAGAAGACAGTGCGCTACAGCTGTTGGCGACGATTGCCGAGGGCCAAGGTGTTGGTGCTCGCTTGTTGGAACGCACCATTGAAGAGCAGGTACTGTTGCCCCTCAGCGAAAAACGCCTCAACGGACAACTAAAAGGTAAGATTTGCTTGTCCGCCGAGAATGAACAAATCCATTTGGAGGCTTAAATCATGCAGCTTTTGGTATTAAATGGCTACGACGAAGGCCGCCTCATTCCAGTTAACGGCGAGATACAAATCGGTCGTTCCGCTGAACACAAAGGCAATTCTGTCCTGCTTGAACATGATCAGCGTATCTCCGGTGTACATTTGCTTATTTTTCAACAAGATGAGGGCTATTGGGTGACAGATATGAACAGTAGCCACGGCACATATCTCAATGGCAGCCGTGACAAAATTGCTCAATCTGTGGCGATTGAGGCGGGAGATGTCATTCAAATTGGCGCAACTTTATTGTTAGTTTTGGACAA
>LUTY01001119.1 GCA_001640045.1 Candidatus Thiomargarita nelsonii
AATACCATTTTAAAAGATTTACCCAATCCAGAAGAACTGGACGATTTCCTAACAGATAAATTGAAATCGGCAACGCAATGGACGGATAGCTTACAAACGATTGACACAGAAGTCAGTCACCGTATCACGAGACAAATGCCCCGCAATTTAACCGGCGGATTGACTGTGCCCCAAATACCCGCTTCTCTTTCTAAAAAAGGAATGATGGCGCAATTGAGTCAGCCCTTGTCTCAGATCAAGTCGATAAACGGCGACTTTCTCATCAAAGAGATCACCCCGTTGCCGATTAAATTGGATACGCCGAATTTTGACATAAACGCAGTGATGAGTGGCATCACGCCCCCTTCGATTTCGCTGAATATCCCAGGATTATCCGAAATCACCGCGCCCCTGAGCCAGATCAATAACGCCGTTGCCGCAACACCGATGCGATTGTTAAATATCATCCTGAAAGTGTTGGACTCATTGGTGAATGTGCCGCCAGACAAGCTCATCGAGTTAAGCCAAGCCGCTTTGGCAGAAATCTACAAACATCAAATCGAAACACTGCAAGATAGGCTCCCGCTCGTCGCCTTGCAAACTATGATTAAGATTTTGCAAGAAGAGGCTTTCTTAGATAAATACCAAACCATTCTGGGTGAACTTGAAATTTTATCCGAAAATGATGATGTCAAGCGGCTATTAGCCGATGCCCAAAAAAGCTTATTGCCTCAGCTACGGCGCATTGAGCAAGCCACGATCTCTCTGGAGAGCCTGAATGTAGCTGATATGACGGCTATTACCGATGCGCTGAATGCTGTCGTCGATGTCACCAATGCCGATGACGTTTTTCTGAAAAAATATTTTGATGCACTAGAAAATCAGACAGCACAATTATTGGAAAGGCTCACGCCACCCCTCAAACAGCTTGAAAAAATGGCTGGCGATATTAAAGACTATCTCAATCAAGCGGCTGATAAG
>LUTY01001120.1 GCA_001640045.1 Candidatus Thiomargarita nelsonii
CTAACTATTAGTGGTAGTGGTGTTTTTTTTTATTTTTTTACAATCAGTATTGTTAGTCCGTATTGTTTAATCAGTATTGTTAGCTGTTGATTATCCATACATGGATTATCCATACATGGATTATCCATACATGGAAAATCGCCTTGTGGTTACTAATGAGTAATTATGAATAAATATTAGAAAAAAAGATGCACCTACGTTATTAGTTATCACCTACCAAATACCAGACAACTGATAACTTATAAATTATGCAAACAGACAAATATATGTTATAATTTGCTCACTTTTTTCGTTATAGGACTGAATAAATCAATGAGAAAGTTAGCTGCTTTATCTGCCTTTGCATTAAGTGTTAATGTAATGGCGGCGGATATTACAACGGATGATTTCCACACGACTTATTGTGGTGCCACAGGTTCGACGGCGGCGATTTGTGCTTTTGTCACAGGTGGTATGGTAGAGGCTTTAGCGGCCGGAGAAGCGGTTGCTAAATCTTTTGCAGACAGTGGAGATCCTTTCGTAGGAGCCACAGGATTCTATGCCAAGCCAACTCTTGATACAAAGACCTGTAGTGCTCTCACTTTTGGAAGTGAAGGTGTTGATGGGGAGGCGACTTGTCCCGTTACTGGACATAGACCCACTTTTGGAACAATCCCAGCAACGCATACTGTCACTTACTATGCCGCCTTAAAGGCTCAAGTTGACGCTGCTGTAGACAGTTCGGTTTCCGAGATAGACATTGATAATTGGGTTACAGGAGTTGGAAATGCTTTAGCGGCATTAGGGGTTGGTGATAAATTGATTATAGATGGGCTTGGAAAATTGTATTTTACTTCAAGTGGAGCCTTTAGTTTCAGCGGAACGACCACAACTTACTAAAATAAAAGTTCACACACCTTGGGCAACAATGCCATTTCGTGCCGGGCAAACACGTAGGTTTGCCCCTACGAAATTCCTAGG
>LUTY01001121.1 GCA_001640045.1 Candidatus Thiomargarita nelsonii
ATCGCTCGTTTGTTTTTCTTCGATGCCATGAGGAATTTCGTCTGGTGCTTTTGCATTATCAAGACCACGATGGAAGCGTTCTATGAGCGACAACTCTAAGTCTGTGGGTGTAAGTTCTACCTTTTTTACACCATAGGCATCAATCACAGACACATTCAATATCTTGGCAAGCTTTTTAGCTGCATGCCAAACCGCCAATTCCTCACCATCGCCCAAATCTACAGTCCTATTACCCACGTTCAGCCCAAGACACCAACGCTGGAACTCATGTTTTCCATGCTGAGTGCGGATTGTTTCAACCTTGGTCCATAGATTGATTGCACTAATATCATCAAAAGAAAAAGTCGAAGGGGGATAAATAACCTTTCTCGTTTTATAATCGACTATTGTTTCTTGACCGATAAGCGCATAAAATATACCCACTAAGATGAAAACACCAGGGATTATTTCTAAGGCAAACATTGGGTATATATCCAAAACCAAGGGTGGAATCAAAAGGATGAACCCGAGCAACAAGCCTATCCAAACAAATATTCGTCCAATTTTTTTGAAATCAGCCCTGGATTGAATAATCAATTGACCTTCTTTTTCTGTACACATTTTTGACATAAAAAATACCTCTTAGGGCAGCACTAAAAATCAAGACCTACGAGGTTGCCAAAACCTCGTAGGTCGTTATAAACGGCGGCGGCACGATATGGCATTCTCTAAGACCTATCCAGTGTCATATAATATCACATATATAAGCAGGACGGGGTTGCAAACTCAATGCCATATCGTGCCGGACAAATAATTGATTTTGAAATAATTATAATCTGCTGGACGGGGTTTGCAACCCCGTCCGGTTTCGCCACGAAAACCATTGATCTGCGCCCATCCAGTAATGCCAGGCTTGACCACATGGCGCAACATATATTTAGGAACACGCCCCCGAAAATCTTCATTAAGCTTGATGGGATG
>LUTY01001122.1 GCA_001640045.1 Candidatus Thiomargarita nelsonii
TTTTAAAAAAATTTGCCAACGATTGTCCGTTTGTCAAAGTAAAAGCGGTTCTTGCAGATGCCCTTTATGGCAATGCTAATTTTATGCAACAAGCCAATCAAATATTTGCTGAAACTCAAGTCATAAGTCAACTACGACATAACCAGAAAATACAATACCGTGAACGAACTTGGCATCTTTCTGACTATTTCAAGGCTTATCCAGGGGTACCTCAAACCATCAAAGTACGGGGATTTGATACGGCCCAAGTTATCGTAGGTAGTGCCCGTCTTTATGTTGAAGCACAAAAATGTAAGTGCTTTGTTATTGCTATTCGTTATTCGGACGAACCGGAGTATCGTTATCTAGTTGCATCTGACTTGACTTGGCGAACACTCGACATTGTTCAAGCCTATACCTTAAGATGGTTAGTAGAAGTGACTATTGAGGACTTGAAAGTTTATGAAGGATGGGGGCAATCGACCAAACCGCCTGGTGTAGAAGGGTCTCGCAGAGGCTTGATCCTGAGCCGACTGTGCGATCATTGCCTTCTCCTTCACCCGGAACAACAAGCCCGAGTTGCACGACGGCAGCCTTTGTGTACCATCGGCAGCCGGAAACAGAATCTCAAAATGGAATCTTTTATCTCTTGGCTTGATAATTGGCTTAATGAATCTAAATTTGCCGAACAACTAGAACAACTAACCCAAGCAATTCTTCCTATTGTTCCATTGCAACCTTCTAAAAAACATATACATGGTCAAGATCTCGGACGACTTGAACCGACTCCAGCTTTAAAATACCGAGGGATAGAAGCACAAGCAATTGTTTAAGGTTTTTTTTCAAATTACCTTCATTTATTGGTTTGGCTCACATTTGTTAGTTACTTAATAATAATCTTATTAATTACTAACTTGAACATCGAGTTTAAATATAATGCGGCTAGAAGGAAGGTGGGTAATCCTCGGATTAATTTGGAGG
>LUTY01001123.1 GCA_001640045.1 Candidatus Thiomargarita nelsonii
CATGCTCATATCCTTTTTACAGATCGCGCCTTTGATGAAAATACCAAAGATGGTTGGAGCAAAAAAAAATATCGTGACTTGTCAAACGACAAAATTACGGTAAACCCCGTGTCCCATTGAATTTGCGCCATTGAGTAATCTCACATTGCATGCCGTTCATCTAATCATCAATATTGTCTGCGGTGGCGCTCTGATCTTCCAAGCCCATCCATACACAGTACTTGCGTAGCCACGACTTGTGTATTTTTTGGAACTTCCCGCCTACTGACCCAATTAGCTTTTCTACCTCCGACTCCTTGAGCCAAATCATATTCCGGTCGAACCACATCTTGCTCTGAGCTTGAATATCGTTGTCGAGGCAATGCAGTAGGAAAATACTGCTCAGAACAAAGTCCTTGTAGTCAATGTCCGATTCACGCCATACCTTTTTGGCCGTACCATGAAGACGATTATCGTTAGGAGAGAGGTACTGGTGTACAGCAGCTGGGTAACAGACATGTTTCTGAAACCCAAGGTCCAGCAAGACACTCTTGCCCTGGTCGATAAAGGAGCCGCCAAGGTCTGACAAAATCACGGCCCGTTTTGGAACCTTGTAGTGTCTGAAAAAAATTCGCAGGAGCGTTGGACTCTCAGTAACGTAAGATCGAGATTCACCCTTATTGTTGCCAACATAAATGATGCGTTTTACGTCGATACCAATCTCCTTGAGACAGTCATCACAGTGCTGAACGAGTGTTGCCCTCCGTGCCGTTGTGTTTCGATCTCGACGGAACCCGGGGTTGTATGTGAAGAGCATAGGGGGAGTCCTGTTCATGCCGTCCGCCCAAACGACAGTAACGATGCAATTCGTGTATGGCGAGATGGAAGCACCCAACATAGGTTGCGACCCACCCCGACTCGCGAAACTGGAACTCCTCTCAGTACGGTGTCCAGTAAAAGTGAAGTCTATGCTGGCAAGAA
>LUTY01001124.1 GCA_001640045.1 Candidatus Thiomargarita nelsonii
CCCTTAACAATTTGTAACAAAATATGTCAAAGTGGCGAACTGAGAAATGCAGCGGATAAAAAATATGCCGATGAAATGCGTAAAGAGTACCGCAAATTAGTGCCGCCCCAGCAACAGGCTTTGTATGATAAAACTGAATTACCCATTATAGATTTCCGATTTTTTAATGGTGCATCACCAGGTTTAATCGTACCTGATTTACTGGGAAATGAAAAAATTAGCTTACTCAACTTGGCTCCAAATGGACCACAAAGTTTTTCCCTGCCTAGCGAAACACCCCAGATCACAATGGATATTGGGGAAGGTGAAAAAACGCTTGAAGTTGTGCTACATACTTTAACCATTCGTCATGAAGACAATCAAGTGGATTTGGTTTGGCGCGGTGCAATGCCTTATCCGGGTCCAGAATGGTTGCCGCAAATGAAAAAATTGGATATCCGAATTTCATAGAACTGGAGGAAATTTTCCCATGTTATGGCCCGCTGCAAAATTAAATGATAGTGTGATAGGAGTAGACTTTCATACAGTAATGATTCCACCAGCCCCTCCTATCCCATTAGTTCCTCATCCCTATTTCGGCCCGGTTTATTTGTGGCACACACCTCAATTTCCAATGGCTAATGTTTTTATTAATAAAATGCCCGCATTAGGTGTAGGTGCTATGGGATACTCTGTACATATTCCTATGGGGCTACCTGTTGGTCCTTCCATAACAAATAGTCTCTACTGGAAACGTTACCTGACTAACGTTCCTATGGGCATTGTATTGATGGGACTTACCATAATGGCAAATATGGCGATTGCCGGTATTTCTGCCCTGATTCCCAATAAACCACCAGCTTTTGATAGTTTTATCAAAGAGGTAACGGGTATTGGCCATAGTGAGAGTACTAGCACTTGGAAAAAAACTACCCAAGGTTTGAGTGCCTTTACCAACTGGCAAACATGGGTCAAATTAC
>LUTY01001125.1 GCA_001640045.1 Candidatus Thiomargarita nelsonii
TTTCAAGGCATTGTATAAGTCGGTATCGGCTTGACGTGGTATGTAGGATGGCGCGTCTTTGGCTAAGGTGCCACCTGTGGCAATGTAGAAATTGGAGCCGGTGTCAGTCATGTTTGAAATATCCTTATACTTAACTAGGCCATAAACGAAACTTATTTGTCATTTCGACCAACGGGAGAAATCTTTGATTGTTCCAAGATTTCTCCCGTTGGTCGAAATGACAACTCCCGCTGGTCGAAATGACAGACAACAGTGCAAATTGTGCCCATGCTGAGTATATTAATATATAATGGAGTACAACAAGAAATAAACGAATGGTGCAACTTTTCAAAAAAAGTTGCACAAAAGAAGTCGAGCCCCAAAGAAATCCTATTTAAATCAAGGAAAAATAAAAATCATTGATGAACAATAATCATAGTACGATTCAATTCTATGAAACGATACGATTCAAATAAAGAAGCGATTTCGTCAAAGTGATTGAAAAATAGTTGTTCTAATTCAATGTTTTTAATATTTCCAGTTGCCAAGAATAACAATTTATAAGGCTTTCCTTGAATTAAAAATGAATCCACAAAATCGCTATCTTTACTGACAACAATCCACTGTTTTTCTATAGAAAGTGTATTAATTTGCTCATCTTGAGTGCGATTACCATTTGGCAAATCCAAAGTATGAACCGCTTCATAACCGCCTTTTCGTAACCAATAGGCTAAACGACGCGGTAGTTGTGCATCAATCAAAAATGTCATTGGACTAACGCTTGCCTCGTTTGAATGGGTGTAAAATAGTTCGATTCTTGAAGAGTTTTAACTTGTGCTAAACGAGTAGCAAAAGTAAGTACCGCTAAAATATCGGCTTTTTCCAAATCTTCATAGTCGGCTAAAATCTCTTCTATCCCCATACCAGCACTGAGTAATTCAAGTATGTTTTCAACCGGATATCGTAATCCACGAATGCA
>LUTY01001126.1 GCA_001640045.1 Candidatus Thiomargarita nelsonii
CAAGTTTCTATTATGAAAATAGAACGGATGCTGCGGCGGTAGCTCGTCGAGAATGGACACGTCAATGGTGGGATAATCATCAACATACTTATGAATTGGTTAGTAGTCAGGCGGTTTTAGATGAATTAAATAACGGTAATTATCCTGATACCAAAAGGAAAAATTGCATTGCTTTACTCAATGATTTGACTTTTCTGCCGATTGAAGCGGAAATTGCAACGATTGTTAAAACTTATTTACAACACAAGCTAATGCCAAATGACATGGGCGGAGATGCTTTACATCTTGCCGTTGCATCTTACCATAAGTGTGATATATTACTCTCTTGGAATTGTAAAAATTTGGCTAATGCTAATAAATTCAATCATATTAGATATGTCAATAATCTCTTATCGCTGTATGTTCCTATTTTGACTACACCACTTGAACTGTCAGGAGAAAATCATGATTAAAGATCCGACTTTGGAACATATTTGGGAAACACGTCGTTATATTTATGCTAAATGTGATAATGATCCGGTTAAGCTAGTTCAGTATTATATAGCACGTCAAAAAGAAAATCCCGAACGTTTTGCATCATCGCCAGCACCTAAAACGAATGAACGACGAGCGTAATGTGCCTACATTACATTATTGTTTCGGAAAATCCGCTCCGCTAAAGGAGTCCAAGATTTATCTTGGGCGACCGCACTTCCAAGATAAATCTTGGACTCCTATGGTAATAAAAAGAGGTCATTTAAAATGCAAAAACTCACCCCTATGATTTTTTTGAGCCAATTATTGATATTATTACCGCTTATCGTCTGGGCTAAAACGCCCTGTCAAATAGCCAATCAATATGTTGTGCGAGCCCTTGGGACTAACTACGCTCCTCAACAAAAAAATTATTTTCAACGTGCCCTCGAACTCTGTCCCACTCATCCCCAAGCCCATAATAATCTCGCCGTTGTCCTCGA
>LUTY01001138.1 GCA_001640045.1 Candidatus Thiomargarita nelsonii
GAAGCATTCCACCTGTAGGCAACTTATTCAGTCAATTTAGCTATTTTGGCATATTAAATCACCACCGCAAACTAAAAAAGCGCATTCACTTAGACGGATTAAAAGAAATTACACTGATAAAATTTCCAGTGAACCAATTTAACAATATTTATCGTTCGCAACGCTTAGACGGAGGCGGCGCCTATCACATTTATTCGGCGATTTTGACGGTTGAATTAGCACTTTATTTATCAAAACAAACTGCGTGTAAAATAGGCATCGTTTGCCCCTACATGACACAAGCGACATTAGTAGAAAAAATGATAGCGGCACAAACTGAGCCACAAAAAATAGTGACAGGCACAGTACACCGCTTTCAAGGGGATGAATTTGACATTATTTTAAATCTACTCAATGCCCCTCCTCAAATTAGTCCAAATATATTCTTGAATAAACAAAATATATTAAATGTAGCGATAAGTCGCGCCAAAGACTACCTAATTTTGATCATTCCAGACATTGGCGGATTAGACAAAATAAAACGACTGGAGACGATACTCAAAAGAGATGAAATCAAACCTTATTATCAAGAATTCACGGCAGCGGAGATAGAAAAGATTATATTTAAGCAAGCCAATTATATTGATGACAATGCGTTTATTGTTGCCCATCAAAAAGTGAACGTTTATGCTAAAGCTGTGAAAAAATATGAAATTAGAATGGATGATAAGGCGGTTGATATTCAATTGGATGTCCAAAGCTAAAGCTTTGGACTCCAAAAAAACGTTATTATTTATCCGTATTCTGGGATAAATATTCTTCAATTACTTGTCGTGGAATCCCTTTTAACCGCTCAGTTGTTGGAACCCCTTTTAACCGCTCAGTTGTAGGAACCCCTTTTAACCGCTCATCAGGCGATAACAAGTGAAGATGATCTCTAGTATAATCTCTCTCAAAGTCTTCCCAAGTGTAAGACATACTAACCCCCTCTAGTTGGTATAACTCGTACAAACGATTTAGTACAGTTTGTTGTTTGGAATAATGCCAATGATAATGTTTATCTCCATAAACAAACTTATCCGCTTTACCACTAAATAACTGCCATAAGGCATTTTCAGGTGTTTTTTGTATTCGACTTAATACGATTAATCGTATTAAACAAATGCCTAATTTAATATCATATACGCCGTCTTGGATTTGTTTGAAACGAATTTCATCGCTTAGGTTGTGTGGATAACGAGTACTGATGGCATAAAGTTTAAAATCGGAAACGGGTAATAAGTCATCCATAGAGGGACTGATTTGTTTACGATAGTTGACATAATGCCCAATTAGTTCACAAAGAGCCCAGTCATTGAGTGTCTCTTGCAAGGATTTATACGTTAATAAATTATGTGGTGCTAAATTGTCCAAGCCATCAGGCAATGTTTTTATCAGTTTGCCTTCCGTTTTTGTTTCGGGAATGGAGCGGAGCGGATTTCCCGAAACAACTAAATCCTTTAACCGTCAGTTCTTTTTCCAATTCCACTTGAAAATTGGAATCGGTAAAAAAATCCGTCAATGTCAATCCAAAAGTGCGATGCCAGTCTATTTGTTTTGCCATACTTTTTGGCCTTGATTTTCAAAACAGTTTATTTATAGTATCCTACGCACCTAATGTCAAGTATTGATTAGAGCAGCTTCAGGAGTCCAAGATTTATCTTGGACATGGAGGATCAATTATGTTTTGCCATTTTTGCAAAATTTTTTTTATTTTACTACCCTTTCTATTGTTAGGGCATGCCGATACTGCCAACAACAAACTCATTGTCGCCCAAGAGACAAGGGCTGATGATGTCATTAGGGACATACAAACCTTGGTTCAAGATGCCACGGTTTATTTAAATCAAGCCTGTTCATCACAAAGACTAATTGCTCCAGAAATTCATCAAAGGTTCGACACTGCATTTAATGAGAAATTTTTTTCGCCTTGGCAGCCAGATAAACGCCCGCTTTCTAAGGAGCAATATTCATGCCAAAAATGCCACACTGGTGCGTGACGTATTCTTGTTTTTATTCGGAAAATTAAAACAAAGCCAATTTAGCTTGTTAAACGCCTACCTCACAGCACGTCAAGATATTCAGGCAGGTAAAGGATTACCCTTTAAAGTATTGCGAGGCATTGCTGGCACTTTTCATGCCAAGATTTCTCAAAGCCGTCTCCGGCGGCTTGCCAGTCGAGATAAAATCAAACGCGAAGTCTCTGAAGAAATTGATGAATCGCTGGTTGGCACGATTCGCCACTATTATCGTTCTGGGGAACAGTTAAACGCCCAAGCGATTGAACAAGAAATGGCGCGAATTCCTTATTGGGATGCTTTTGTTTATTTTATTATCGACGCTTCCGCCTCTATGCGGGGATTCGGCACCCGCGAATATAATAGCATAGCGATAGCGACGGGGATATTGAAAGTTTTTCAAAAACGTATCCGTCAAACAGCACATGCTTGGGTTGGGGGCAGCGATGATGAAAATTTTCCACAACCCATGGGCACCACTTCGATTGCCGCCACCTTAATCGAAGCAGTTCAACAAAAACCAGACGTTATTATAATAATTTCAGATGGTTACGAAAACATTGAACCAGGTGATACAGCAGCCGTGTTTGCTGGGCTTGAACAATTAGGCATCCAAATACCTATAGTACAGATTATCCCAGCGTTTACTGAGCGAGATAGGATTGAAAATCGTCAACTCTTGCCGACATGTTTTCTTGAAACGGGACAACGGGGTTTTCTCTCAACTTGGTTACGCATACGCGCCCATTTAGCCCCAGACTCTATCGAAGCCTTGTTACGAGAGACGCTTTCAGAAGGTAGCCAAAAATGAAACTCAATATTTGGAAATCATTTAAGAAAACCAATGGCGCAACACTGACTTCTCTCGCCGACTTATTACAAGGCAGAGAAGCGGGAGCGGCGGTGCGGCGGGGACATTTGGAAATGATACCCTTGTTTGGCAGTGCCTGTGCGGCGGGCAGCTTTGCGCCACCCCAAAAATCTTTGCGGCTCACTCAAGTCACAAATTATGGCGAGATGATCTTGGAAAATCAAGGCAGCTTGCCAACCATTGTACCGCTACATTTAGGCTATTTTCAAAATGCCGCCCAAAATCATGCCATGTGTGTTTCGGCACTCTTGGCGGCTGGCAAATCTAAACAATTTAAGGATGCCTGCTGCATTCAAGAGGCAGAGGGTGGCTATATCGAAGAAGCCGATGAACGTTTTATTATTCTCCCACAACCCTTGCGCGACAAGGCACTGGCTTTGCGAGGTAAAGAGGATTATAGCAAATTATGGAAAGATATTGCTGCCTTTAATCGTCGCCTTA
>LUTY01001128.1 GCA_001640045.1 Candidatus Thiomargarita nelsonii
AGTCTTGAGAAGCCAAAAACTAAAACCCTATTGGCACAACTCAAAGCACTCGAACTCAACAACGTACTCATTCTGACTGAAGAACAGGACAAAAACCTCTACCTAGCAGCGCGTAACCTACACCAAGTTAACGTCAGTGATGCAATGGCAGTGGACCCAGTCAATCTAATCAAACATGAAAAAGTCCTAATAACAGTCCCCGCCCTCAAGAAAATAGAGGAGAGATTGGCATGAACAAAGCTCGCCTAATGCAAATACTGATTGCGCCACGAGTCTCTGAAAAAGCCCTAAGACTGGCTGACAACCACAGACAATTTGTATTTAAAGTACTACCAAATGCCACTAAACCGGAAATCAAACAAGCTGTTGAATTCCTATTCAAAGTCAAAGTCGACAAAGTACAAGTCGCCTGTGTCAAAGGTAAACAAAAAACCTTTGGTCGAATTCAGGGCAAACGAAAAGACTGGAAAAAGGCTTATGTGGGATTGCAGGAAGGTTTTGATATCAACTTTAGGGTAGGAGAATAAAAATTCATGGCACTCATAAAAGCAAAACCCACATCAGCAGGACGACGATTTGTTATTAAGGCCACAAATCCAGAACTTCATCGTGGAACCCCTTACAAACCCCTGCTAGATAAAAAAAGCAAAACAGGAGGACGCAACAACAATGGCCGAATAACGACCCGTCATCGTGGTGGTGGACACAAACAACATTACAGAATTATCGACTTCAAGCGTAATAAAGAAGGTATAGCTGCAAAGGTGGAACGTATCGAATATGATCCGAACCGTAGTGCTCATATTGCTCTACTATTATACGCAGATGGAGAACGCAGTTATATTATTATGCCCAAAGGCATTAAGGTAGGAGACACTTTGATGTCAGGCATTCATGCGCCCATCAAACCGGGCAATTGTATGCAACTACGTCAAATCCCAATGGGCAGTTTAGT
>LUTY01001129.1 GCA_001640045.1 Candidatus Thiomargarita nelsonii
GACCAAGCACCGCCAGTGTCGCTTTTGAACCCATTGGCACTCATTGGAAAAGTAAAATGCCTTTGACTTTGGAATTTAGAATTTTTTTTCTACATAAAAAAACCATTGCGATTTATCCGTATTGGGATAAAGGAAAATACCCCCTGCCGCCGCTGGAACGATTTAGAAAAATCGCGCAGCGTGTCGATAGTCATTTCTTCACAATGGATGTTGCCAAATCTCAAGATTTTCGTTTTATTCAATTTTATAGTATGAAAGGAGTCGGCCAGATTTATCTTGGACGTATTATTCTGCCAACACTTGCGCCAAGCTTTGTGCCCGATTACGGGCATTTTGAACACATTTCCAATTATTCATCGCTTCACATGCCTGTGTAATGACTACCCAATTATTTAAGCGTAGCTCATAAGATTTTTTATCATTAGCAACAACGTGATTTAATGACTTATTTGCCAATTTGATAGCGTCTGCCCATTGTTTTTGTTCCAAGCGCAGCTCCGCTAAGTGACGTAAGAATTCAGAGTTGTGTGGAGCAATATACAAAGCACCTTCAAGTGCCTGTGTAATCAGCTTCTTATTTTTTTTCTGTAAATTTTTATCAGCAAGCCTATTGGATTTATCAGCCAGCAGAAGCACTCGTTTCCAGTTTTCTAAAGGGGCATCAACAAGCACCTGTGCTTGTGTTAAACGAATTTCCGCTAATTGATACCAAAGTTCTGGGTTATTGGGCGCATCTTGCAAGGCGCGATCAAGCTCTCTAGCTGCTTGCTCAAATGCCTCTGTGATCACTTTCCTATTTGTTTTCCGTAGGTTATTATCACTACCTGCAAGCGCATTGGATTTTTGAGCCAGAGGAATGGCACGTTTCCAGTCTTTTTGTGCCAAACGCACTTGTGCTAAGTGATACCATATTTTGGGATTATTTGGCTCAATCCGCAAGGCGCGTTCAAACAA
>LUTY01001130.1 GCA_001640045.1 Candidatus Thiomargarita nelsonii
CTTTTAGCCTTGAAATTTATTTCAAGGCGGAATTATCTGAACATCTCTAACAGCAGGAGTCAAAAATAATGAAAAAATCGGCCACAACTGCCGTTGCCGTTTTTAGTTTCTTGACCACACCGGCATTAGCTAGATCCACTTTGGGTGGGATTGTATTCACTGACTTTTACGTTTTATCACAAGATAAGGAGAGCCGAGTTTACAGCACCGGTAATCCTAATGCAGAAAGTCGCACGGTGAGCCATGTAGAGGTGCCTAATATGAGTCGCTTGAGAGCGCGTTGGAGTAATGAGGATGAAGTCGGCATGTACATGGAACTGGGCCTCGGGGGTAGCCAGGGCAGCACCGGCGTAAAACTTCGACACGCTTATGGTACATGGGATATTAGCCAAACTTGGCAATTGATGGGCGGTCATAGTACTTCACCTTTTTCTCCCTTATTTCCGTCACAAACTATCGGTAATAATGCTGATGAAAGCTTTAACATAGGTAAGGGTTATGGCGAAATTGCTTCTGGGCGTGCTCCACAAGTGAGATTGACTTACAAATTTCTGAACAGAAGAGGAGCCTTTGCTATTGCATTACTTGATCCTAATAGAGGTACAGAACTCGATTTGCTCTCGACAACGGATAAGGCCAAAAATAACACCATTTTCCCTAGAATTGACATAGGTATGGCCTATCGCACCTTGAATTTCCAAATTTTCCCGAGTTTGTTCTATCAAAAACAGGATTATAGTGAAGTGGTTGGTAGCGATGACTCGGTCACTTCTTGGGGAACTTCACTTGGTTTTAGGGCCGGCACGGGGGCTTTTATATTCTCTGGTGAAGTCAATGTTGGCCAGAATATGGATAATGCTGGACTTTCTATTGGTGAAAGTCCCGCCAGTAAAAATGCCGGCGCTTGGTTAGATGCGACAAGAACAAAGATTGCTGATACCGATAACCTAAGC
>LUTY01001131.1 GCA_001640045.1 Candidatus Thiomargarita nelsonii
ATTTGGGCGTTGGCTATGGGACGACCTATGGGTGGTTTCGGTTGATTTTCAGTGCATTGTGCCAGGGTGGCACAAACGGTCGCTTCTGTGGGCCCGTAGGCGTTAAAAAAGCCTCGGCCTTTTGACCATTGTACAACCAAATCTGGTGAACAGGCTTCTCCTGCCACAATGAGGTATTGCAAATCTAACAACTCTTCCATTGGCAGCACCGCCAGTGCTGTGGGTGGCAGCGTCAAATGGGTAATGGCTTGCTCATGCAATAATTGCATCAAGCTTGGCCCTGGGAGCAAAGAATCAGAACTTGCCAAACAGAGTTGTGCGCCAGAACTGAGGCTCATCACGATTTCCCAGATTGAGGCATCAAAGCTCAAGGACGCAAATTGAAGCACATGGCTGTTGGATTGCACACCAAAGCTTTGAATCTGAGCAGAGGCGAGATTACACAATCCTCGATGTTCGATTAAAACCCCTTTGGGCTGACCTGTCGAACCCGAGGTATAAATCACATAAGCCAAATTGGAAGGTGCAACGCTACTGGCTAGATTATTGGTACTCAAGCGTGAAAGTTTTTCTCTCTCGGTATCTAAGCAAACCACCGGTGCTGTCGTTTCTGGTAACCCCTCTTTTAAACTTGATTGAGTCAACAACACCCCCACCCCAGCATCTTCTAACATGAAGGCTAAACGGGCGGCCGGATAAGTGGGGTCTAATGGCAGGTACGCGCCCCCAGCCTTGAGAATCCCTAAAAGTCCTATGACCATATCGAAGGAGCGTTCTATGCAAATACCCACCAGCACTTCAGGTTTCACGCCTAATGTTTGCAGATGGTGTGCCAGTTGATTGGCGCGTCGGTTTAAGGCCGCATAGCTCAAGTGTTGGTCTTCAAACACGACGGCAATGGCATCGGGGGTGCGTTCTACTTGCACTTCAAACAACTCATGTAGACACTTTT
>LUTY01001132.1 GCA_001640045.1 Candidatus Thiomargarita nelsonii
CATGTTTGGCATGTTGACGCTGCTATTGACGACAACCACTTTAATTCCATTATTAATGGTCAGTTTCCCGCCGAAACAGAGACAAGCGGTTGGAGAACGTGGTTGGGAAGTCAAAGTCGGCGAAAAAATCCAAGCCTTACTTGTCGGACCCGGCAAATGGGTGCCGATTGCCGTCGTACTTGGCATTATTGCCATTTCAGCGCACTATAGCGGCATTACTCAGCCCACTTCCGATGATCTCATGCCGGGCGTAGAAAAAGGCATCAATTATTCGCGTGCCGCCTTTAAAGAAAGCTCTATCACCATTGAACACATCAAACAGCTAAGTGAAATTATGCCAGGCGTATATACCGACGCGAGAATATCTGCTTTCTATTGATCCAGAAGATGACCGTGATCCCACTGAAATGGTCCAACTTTACAATGGCTTATTGGAAGTGATGACCAGTGAAGGGGATATGGATTCTTTTGTGACACCTGACTGGCATACTGGCGTTATCATGGGCTTTGTTAATACCATGGATCCGGTAAAAACGCACCAAACGGTGGTAGATATCCAAGCCTATATTGAAGAACACAAAAATGACGCTGGATTTAGTCAAGTCAATTTTGGCTTTAGAAATGCGGACGAATCAGGGGACAGCAATGAATTATCGGTAGAAGGAGAATACTATGTTGAACCCGGCTTAGGCGGTTTCTTAGGCGCGACAGAAGCTACCCGTTTCGGGCACTAGAGGAATGGCTAAAAAGTCCACTGCTCACAGCTACCGCGATATTTCTGATTGCGGCTCTGATTTTTCGCTCCCTGTTAGTCTCTGGCATTTTGATGAGTATTTTGTTGATCACCCTATTTGCACAATATGGCTTAGGGGGCTATTTTAGTTCTATACAAAATTGGTCGGGCAACTTACACTTTGCCACCCTTGTCTCTTTAAGTATAGCGATGGGGCTC
>LUTY01001133.1 GCA_001640045.1 Candidatus Thiomargarita nelsonii
TCAAAGCGCAGGACTACATTTTTCGTGAAAGAACTGAAAACGGGAAACGAGAAGTGGTACTCAAATACCGCTCACCTGATCGTTATATTGCCGGGCTGCAAAATATGATGGGCAGTCAAAGCCAGGCAGAAACCAAGTTTGAGGAAGATATCGGGGTGCCGTTTATTACAAAATATTCCCATTCGACCAAACAGCCTCTTGGTTCAGACACAGAACTAAAAACACTTGGGGATATTGTCCGTTTATACCCGGGGCTTAAGGAGTCTCATTTTGATTTGGATGAGTCCATCAATTTGGTGAGTGGCTTGATGATAACCGAAAAGCTCTATAAGGGGGCTAAAGTCGATTTAGGTAAAAAGAACGGCAAATTTACCTTAACGCTGTGGTACATATCGCCTGATTCTACAAGCCCAGTGATTGCAGAAATTTCCTTTAAGTATGGCGATGCCGATGAAAATTATTCAAAAAAGGTTGTGACTCGTGCCAAACGACTCTTTGAAATGATGCAAGGTATGAGCGATTGGGTTGCGAAAACTTCCTCGACGAAGACAGCGTTTGTTTTTGGTTACAGTCAACCTCTTTTTTGTGACTCCTATTGAGGAGACATTTTAATCTTCGCCAATTTTAAAATCCTGTTCGATTCAGTTGTTTCGGGAATGAGGCCACGATTTCCCGATACGAAGTCAGCGAAGCTAAACTCCGAACGTTAAACCGTTGTGGCGACTGAGTTTCGGGAAATCGTTACCTCATTCCCGAAACAACAAAAATAACTTCACATCTTAAATTGGCGAAGGTATTATTCAAGGCCATTTTCCAGAATAAGCTAACCTATTGATTAAAATATTTTTAGATAAAAAAATCAAACGATCATCAAATGTATTTTCTACAAACACATCCTGTGTATAAATATTATCTGTTACGCCTCCATTTTCATGATTGGCTTGTCCATCT
>LUTY01001134.1 GCA_001640045.1 Candidatus Thiomargarita nelsonii
ACTGAACCACAAATTAGACTTTGGGATATACTACAAACGAAATTTAAAGCTAAAGCGCTGCAGGAAAAAGTTTATATTGAATATGACAAAGTAAAAGCAGATACATGGGATAGACGTAATATGCGTGTTGAATTTAATCCGAATAAACTTACTCATGAAGAAATGCTTTGGTTAAAACAAAACATTATCGACTACATGGAAGATGACGGTTTTACAAGAATAGATTTAGCTTTTGATTTTGAAGATGATTTAAGCGATTATTACGCAATGTCAGATAAAGCTTTGAAGAAGACTGTACTCTATGGAGTTAATGGAATGCCAGAGACAAAATATTTTGGTGTACGTGATAGTGAACGATTTATCAGAATCTATAACAAGAAAAAGGAACGTAAAGATAATGCAGATATAGAAATAGCTTCCGAACATTTATGGCGTGTGGAAATTGAGTTAAAACGTAACATGGTCGATTACTGGAACGATTGCTTTAATGATTTGCGTATCTTAAAACCTGCATGGGCTACCTTAGAGAGCGTAAAAGAACAAGCAATGGTATATTTGTTACTTCATGAAGAAAGTACATGGGGGAAATTACATAGAAACTCTCGTCGCAAATATAAACAGATACTTCAAGAAATATCTCCAATTGACTTAACTGAACTAATGAAATTGACTTTACGAGAAAATGAAAAGCAATTGCAAAAACAAATAGATTTTTGGTTGCTTGACGCAAAAAGGGAGGTGTGACCTATTCAAAGGTCACGCCTCCTTCGTTTTGCTTTATGTTTTTAAGTTTATATCTGAGTTCTTCATCGTCTCTAAAACCATTGAAATCAATATAGGCATTCTCATTCACGTGAGTGAGTAATTCATCTAAAAGGTTGGCTTTTACTCTGAATGCCTCAACGTCTGATTTGAGTGCCTCGTTGTCCTTTTTGAGCTGTTCTATGATTT
>LUTY01001135.1 GCA_001640045.1 Candidatus Thiomargarita nelsonii
CCGCCAGAGGCAGTGTGTCTAAAGCGTTTGGCCGCGCCACGATTTGTTTTCATTTTGGGCATCTTTTTACTCCGCATTTATTTATTAAGGAGTCCAAGATTTATCTTGGACATCCAAGATGATAAATTTATTTATTTTTTATTGGGCCAAGCACCATCACCATTTGCCGACCTTCCATTTTAGGACGTTGTTCAACAGTCCCATAATCAGATAAATCGGTTTCAACACGCCTGAGCAGTTGGCGTCCCAAATCTTGATGAGCCATTTCTCTGCCACGAAAGCAAAAACAGGTACAGCTCAAGGAAGTGAAATTCGTCAGTACCAGGACGAAATTTCACTTCCTTGAGCTGTACCTGTTTTTGCTTTTTCTTGGCTTTATTGCGTTTTTTGTTTTCCTCAAACAAAAATTTGCCATAATCCATGATTCTGCATACAGGTGGATTGGCGTTGGGAACGATTTCTACCAAATCCAATCCGGCTTCCTGTGCCTTTTGTAGGGCATCGCGGTTGGAAACGATGCCAACTTGTGTACCATCACTGTCTATCAACCGCACTTTAAATGCGGTAATAGCCTTATTCAAACGTGTGCGTTTTGGGTGAGCGATCTAACTGTCCTCCTTAGTAGTCTGCCATTTCTGCGTTCAATATTTCGGTAAAAGCCGCCAGTGACATAGCACCTTTGTCTTCACCACCCCGCAATCGTACAGCGACTTGTTGATTTTCAAGCTCGCGTCCGCCGACTATCAATAGATAGGGCACTTTTTGTAGGGTATGCTCACGAATTTTAAGCCCTATTTTCTCATTTCTCAAGTCTGTTTTAACACGAAAACCGTCTTTGAGTAACTGGGCTTCGACCGTTTTGGCATATTCGGTCTGTTGGCGTGAGCGGTTCCTCCGCCAGAGGCAGTGTGTCTAAAGCGTTTGGCCGCGCCACGATTTGTTTTCATTTT
>LUTY01001136.1 GCA_001640045.1 Candidatus Thiomargarita nelsonii
CTGATTTTCCTTGGGAGAGTCCCAATACCGATTTATTGTTTAACATGACGGCACGTTATGGATTACCTTATTTTCAAGGATTTATCCGTTCTGATTTGAAGCCTAATATGGTTCGCTCAATGTGCCTGTTACCAGAAGAAACTATTTTGTTCAAGAATAATGAACAAATTATAAAAACCACTATAGGCACTTTATTTGCTGAATATAAAGATACTCAACTTGATGATGAATGGTGGCAATGTAAATCAAATGTGTCGGCTTTATCATTAAATCCGCAAAGCGGAAAACTAGAATGGGTTAAGATTAATAAATTTTTACGAATCACCGATAATAGGTTAGTTAGCATTTGTAGTAAAGATGGAAAGTTGATGCGGCTTTCCGCAGATCATTTAGTAGCTATTTTAACTCGTGACGGTATTGAGACAAAAAAAGCCTCCGATATTAAAATGGATGATTTTGTTTTGGTGATAAAAGACGCTTCTCACGTTTTGAATCAAGAAAATGTGACTGATGATGTTGAATTGGCTTGGTTTATTGGATTGAATTTAAGCAACGAAAAAATTGAATGGTTACGCAATAGTGATTTTGCTGCTATGCCTGTTGCCTCAGTAAATATTGAGAATCTCAGCCAACCGCAGGCATTTTATGATATTGAATTAGAAAAAAATCACTATTTTGTTCATTCAAATGGAAATATCTCACATAATTGTTGCCGTCTCCAGCTTGATTTAAGAGAATTACTTAAACGCGGCAACGGCTTATTTGGTTCAGTTGAAAGTACCGGCAGCTTGGGCGTAGTCACCATCAATTGCGCTCGTTTAGGTTATCTATATAAAGGTGACGAAACCGCTTTATACCAACACCTAGATACCCTACTAGAACTAGGTAAAAACAGTTTAGAAATAAAACGTCAAGTCATTCAACAGCACATGGATAACGGCTTATTTCC
>LUTY01001137.1 GCA_001640045.1 Candidatus Thiomargarita nelsonii
TGGCGATGGCACCATTCGTTGGTACAACATGGAAAACGGTAACGAATTACTCACTTTTTTTCCCCACAAAGACGGCAGACGCTGGCTAGCCTGGACCAAATCAGGTTATTACATGAGTTCTGGTGGCGAGGCTGATAATCTCATTGGTTGGCACATTAACAAAGGCAAAGATCAAGCCGCCCAATTTTTGCCCGGCTCAGCATTGTATGAAACCCATAAACGCCCTGATGTTGTCAAAAAAATCTTGATGACAATGGATGAAGACGAAGCCATCCGCCTTGCCAACTCAGAAAGAGTCGAAGTTGACGATGCCATTGAAACGGTCAAAGATAAATATGAACTCAATCTAAACCCCAGTGGCTTAGGCAAAGCCATCATCGTCGCAGCCAGTGGCGCACAAGATTCCAATCCGCTATTCCCTTATACCCTTGAATTTACAACGGAGATGTATCGTTTTCTCTACAAAAAAGGGTTTTCCGATGGCGATGTTATCTTCATGAATCCCCGCTTGCCCATTGTGCCGGCCGATAATTATCCTGATGCTACCCGTCAAGATTTTCAGATGCGTGATCCCAAAACCGAATTACAACAAGCCATTGCTCAAGCCAGTCAAGATTTACAAGCGGGTGAGCAATTTGTGTTTTTTTTACATGGTCATGCGAGGGCGGACTCGGTGCGTATCAGCAAAACGGAAGAAATGTCGGCACAAGAACTCAAAGCCCTGTTGGCTCAAATCCCCACCAATGTGGAACAAATTATTATCCTTGATACTTGTTATTCGGGTTCATTTTTGGATGAGTTGGCGGGTGTGCCAAACCGCGTTGTGATTACCAGTGCTGATGCGAATTCTCAGGCTTGGAGTGCCGATTCTATGAGTTTTGCGGATAAATTTATTCGGCAACTCAGACATGGAAGCAGCCTTGCTGAAGCCTTTGAATTGAGTGAAAGA
>LUTY01001146.1 GCA_001640045.1 Candidatus Thiomargarita nelsonii
GTATGGATCGTATCAAAGCAGCGAAAGAGATTGTTGGGCAAACTATGTGGCCACTACTGGGGGCAACGGTGATTGCCATACTCGCCTTTGCTGCCATTGGTTTGTCCCAAAATGCGGCGGGTGAATACACCCGCTCCTTATTCCAAGTGATTTTAATTTCCCTAATGATAAGTTGGGTGCTTGCCGTTACCATCACGCCCTTATTCTGCGTTTTGTTTCTGAAGAGTGACGCTAAGCTTATCGGAAAAGACCCCTATCGGGGCATTATTTATCAAATATACAAGGCATTTTTGCGCCTTTGTCTCCGCCTGAGATGGCTCACTGTGGGGAGTATGGTGGGTTTGCTGCTCCTTGCCATTTACGGCTTTGGGCTTTTGGAGGACAGTTTCTTTCCAGCCTCTTCACGCCCCCAATTTATGATTGATTACTGGCGTATCCAAGGGACTGATCTCCGCGATACCAAGCAAGACTTAACACAAATTGAAGAATTCGTGAGGAAGTTGGAGGGCGTTAAATCTGTTGCTACCTTTGTAGGTGGCGGTGCCCTGCGTTTTATGCTGATTTATGCGCCAGAAAAAAACTACCACAATTTCCCTGCCCGCTGTCAACAATGCGTTGGAAACTGCTTTCAGTGGCACCCAAGTCGGTGTTTATCGTGAAGATAACAAGCTACTGCCCATTATCTCAAGATCCCCAGCCGCAGAAAGAGGTGATGTGGACAGCATCAAAGATATACAAATCTGGAGCCCCGCCGCGCAACAGTCGATACCCATTCGTGAAGTCGTCTCAGGCTTTGAAACGGTATGGATAGATCCGCTGGTCCATAGACGCAACCGCAAGCGCACCATCACCCCGCAATGTGATCCGAAAGCGGGCAACGCCAGCGTCCTGTTTGAGCGAATCAGACCCAAAATAGAGGCCATTGAACTCCCTATCGGGTATGAAATGGAATGGGGCGGTGAATATGAAGATTCAACGGAAGCACAGCAGGCACTTGCTGTAAACATGCCTATTACTTTTTTAGCGATGGTACTCGTAGTGATCTTTCTCTTTAATGCGCTGCGGCAGCCCCTCATTATTTGGCTGTCTGTGCCCCTGGCCATTATCGGCGTGGCGCTGGGGCTTTTGCTCACCGACCATTCTTTTGATTTTATGGCCTTGTTGGGATTTCTCAGCCTATCAGGAATGCTCATCAAAAATGCCATCGTCCTCGTTGATCAGATTGATTTAGAAATCCGAGAAGGCAAAACGTCATTCAATGCCATTCTGGATTCATCGGTCAGTCGTATGCGTCCCGTCACAATGACGGCCATTACCACCGTGTTTGGCATGATTCCCCTTCTTTTTGATGCCTTTTTCATAGGCATGGCTGTGACCATTATGTTTGGGTTAGCCTTTGCCACCGTGCTGACGCTGATTGTGGTGCCGGTGCTTTATGCTATATTTTTTCGAGTGCCTTATGAGAAAAAAATGGCCTAGGATCGTGAAAGTGAAAGGGCACGTCGCACTCCAATCGGGCGTCCGCTGGCACTTTGCAACGCACTGCAATGAGAGTTTGTCACAATGCAAGTCAAAATACCTGAATTATCATTAGTAATACTGATTGGCGCATCAGGCAGCGGCAAATCAAGCTTTGCCAAAAAACATTTCAAGCCCACCGAAATCCTGTCTTCGGATGACTGCCGTGCCTTGATTTCCGACGACAAAAATGACCAATCCGTCACCACCGAAGCCTTTGATGTTTTACGTTTTATTGCCACGAAACGTCTTGCTGCTGGTAAACTCACGGTGATTGACGCGACGAATGTTCAAACCGAGGCGCGTAAACCACTCTTGGCATTAGCGCGTGAATATCATGTTTTGTCGGCGGCAATTGTGTTTAATCTGCCCGACAAACGGTGTCAGGAGAGAAATAAACAACGTACTGACCGCAATTTTGGGCCGGCAGTCCACATTCAAACGCACGCTCAAGTCCACGTAAATCTCTGCGTACCGTCACTGATTTTCATAAGATTTTCCGGTAGTGCCCCAAAAGGTAGTGGTGAAAAGCTTGTGGGGCACTACCGATTTTCCAAAAAGAGATTTATTTCTATATTTGAGAATAAATTCTCAATTAAAGATAGCCACCGGTTGAGGCTAATTTTTAATTTTTAATTTTTTCAAATAATATAGCCGACATTCCGCACATGATTCTTGTAATTAATTGATTATAAAAATATATATATTTAATTTATAGGCACATAATTAATTTTAAAAAAAATTATCAAAAAGTTACAAAGGTGTGCGGAATGTCGGATATAGAAATAGAAATAAAATTTATGTAACTGGCATATATATTGCCTTGCCAATGAGGCAGTAAAAGCTTTCTCGAACTTTAACAACCCAATTCTTACAAAATCTATATGGCATATAGTGCTCCTAAATAGACTTGTCCCTTAATAAGGCAAACCATTGATATTCATTCAATCTTGCCTCTTGTATTTTCAATGGATTAGCTTAATAATGCACAAGTCTAATGATTTGTCAATTGGGCCCACGAATTTAAACGCTCAGAAAAATTGATTTGACAAATCATTTAGGAGTTCTAATAATGTCTGAAATTCGATCTTGAATAGAGTAAAAAAAAAATATCTTGACAGAAAAATTAGTTTTATATTATTTTTTATATCTTGATAGGGGAGGTATAAGATGCGTGATTTTCCTATGATGTTATTTGTAGTCACTCTGTTGATCGTTGTAATAATTTTTTTTCCTAGTGCCACAATAGCACAGGAATTTGATTCAGTTGCTCGTTTTCAGGCTGAGAAGAACAGGATACAAGAGGGTTTGGCTAAAGAAGGCGTCGCACCCACAGTTTACCGTTTCAGAAAGAAGGCTTATCCGCTAACAAGTTTCGGTTTGAAACTTGGACTTTGGACGTGGCGCGGCGCGAACTGATTGGAGCAGATGAACTGCCTATTCCCTTAAGCACTGGAGAATTTCAACTGTTATGCGTGTTGATCAAACATCCGGGCATCGTACTGAGCCGTGATCAATTATTAGAGTTCACACGCGGCAAAGAAGCCGAGGTGTTTGACCGAAGTATTGATAATCAAGTCAGTCGTCTGCGTAAAAAAATCGAAGTTGATCCGAAAAAACCCACCTTGATCCAAACTGTCTGGGGGGGCGGGTATAAATTTGCGGCGGAGGTGGAAAGCTTATGAAATGGTGGCCCCAAAATCTAACCGGGCAGACTATCACCCTACTCTTGATAGCATTGCTCGGTTCCCAGCTATTCAGCTTTTTGATCTTTAGCGATGAACGGCGGAGCGCATTGTTAGATGAAAGACGTAAAAATACCCTGG
>LUTY01001139.1 GCA_001640045.1 Candidatus Thiomargarita nelsonii
TCACGAAAATAAAGTACAACTAATTAGGAAATAAACGAATTGAATGACTTGTCAAATTTTAATTCGTTTATTTCTCAATTAGTTGTACTAGAGCCTTTAGGTAAAAATCATGATTACACTAAATTTTGAAAAAGCATCCGCTTGGGTAGCCTTTATTGTCGGCATCCTCATCGGCATTATCGTCGGATTTTTTGCACAGCCATATCTCATGGAAGCACTCAATAATTCACTGTATTCTGAAAATAAAACCTTAAAAGACAAAATTGAGCAATTAGAACAACAATTATCGAAATTGACTGAAGAGACGACGCAGAGCGTCGAGGCAGGCATTCCCACGCAGAGCGTGGGAACGAGAAAAATGCTGTCTCAGCAAACATTCAATGGGATAGAAATCACCCTATCAAGCTGTGAAGAGGCGGAGCCTCACAGTATTGCCTGTCAATTTATAATAAACCAACCGCATGATTTTATTATAATTTATGCCTATGGTACGGTACTGAAAGCGCAACAAAATGTGATAGCCCATGCTAATGCCGTTGCCGCGACGGGTTATGAAGTGTCTACTCTCAAAACGGAAGAAGGGGAAATCAGTAGTTGGAAATTATTGACACCCAGCGCGGTGCCCTTTACGGTTCGATTCTGGATGCCAAACGAGGTGGCTACGGTAGCCGATTCTGTAGAGTTGTTTGTTAAACCAGAGCAGGGAGCTGCAACGACGGTTAAGTTTGCGCTGGTCAATATTGAGGTGAGTGGATGAAAATTCGACGCCGGTTAATAGCACGTAAACAACAATTGCTCACCAAACGCATTAAAAAAGCCAGACAAGAATATGCCAGAGGCGAAGTTAGAAAAGGCAGCGTAGCTGAACTTATGAAGGAAATTTCTGAATGAGGACACTTATTTGGGGAAAAAGCTTTGTAATTAGTCCATTTAGTACAACGGATTAGG
>LUTY01001140.1 GCA_001640045.1 Candidatus Thiomargarita nelsonii
GCTCACGCCTCACTTTGAAAAAATGCTCTATAATCAAGCCCACCTCGCACGCGCATATCTGATCGCTTATCAATTGACGGGCAAAGCTGTCTACGCCGCCGTTGCCAGACAAACACTGGATTATGTGCTACGAGAGATGACTTCACCTCAAGGCGGATTTTACTCAGCAACGGATGCTGATAGTGAAGGTGAAGAAGGGCTATTTTTTCTCTGGACACCGGCACAGATACGTGCTGTACTCAATAAAAAAGAGGCTCAATTAGCATTAAGCCTTTATGATGTGACTGAGGGTGGCAATTTTGAGGGTAAAAATATCCTCTATTTGCCACTTTCTTTGGAAGAGTATGCGAAAAAACACGCCATACCACAATTGATTAAAAAAGTTGAATTGATTAGAAAACAATTGCGCCGTGCCAGAGATAAGCGCGAACCGCCCTTGCGTGATGATAAAATCCTCACCGCTTGGAATGGCATGATGATAACTACGCTGGCTCTGGCTGCTGACATTTTAGGGGAGCCTCGTTATTTAGTGGCAGCGCAAGGTGCGGCAAACTTGATTTGGTCAAAACTCAAAAAGGGACAGGGTGAATTGTGGCGCGTCTATTTGCATGGCAATGCCTCTATTTCGGCTCATCAAGATGATTATGCTTATTTTGCTGAGGCATTACTTAGTCTTTATGATGTCAGCGGAGAAAGCGTTTGGCTAAAAAGAGCCAGAGAAATAGTCGAAGGGATGTTGACACATTTTTGGGATAAAGAGCAGACTGGATTTTTTATGAATCGGGCAGACAATACGCTGCTAATCGTTCGACCGAAAAGTCCCGCAGATAGTGCGATTCCGTCGGGCAACGCTGTGGCGGTTCGCGTTTTAGCCATGTTAGCGACTCGCACGGGAGAGCCGCGTTATCGTGACAAAGCCAATGCTACCCTAAATGCATTTTCTGAGGC
>LUTY01001141.1 GCA_001640045.1 Candidatus Thiomargarita nelsonii
TACCGCATCGACATCCGCTTGAGCACGGATTTGCACTTTGGAAGTGATACCAACAACTTCATGCTTGATTCGGTCAAGCAATTGAGAAAACATTTCAAATGCTTCACGTTTGTATTCGTGCTTGGGATTTTGCTGGGCAAAGCTACGTAGATGGATGCCTTGACGTAGGTAGTCCATCGCGGCTAAATGTTCTTTCCAATGGCCATCAAGCACTTGTAACATGACCGCTTTTTCAAAATGGCGGATGACTTCGGTACCAACGAGATTTTCTTTTTCGTTGTAAGCTGCGACAATCTGTTCTTCTATTTTTTCGCGTAATGGTGTTTCATGTAAACTATGATCTTCTTCCAACCATTGAGCAATCGGTAAACGGAGACCAAAGTGTTGTTCGATGGCGACTTCAAGCTCAGGAACATGCCATAATTCCTCCAAACTTTGGGGCGGAATATAGACATCTATCTGCTCCCTCAGAACATCGTGACGAATGGCTTGGATGGTCTCATAAATGGAATCAACCGCCATTAATTCATTGCGTTGTTCGTAGATAATTTTACGTTGATCATTCGCAATGTCGTCATATTCGAGCAACTGTTTGCGAATGTCGAAATTATGCCCTTCAACTTTGCGTTGTGCGTTTTCAATCGCCTTAGTCACCCAAGGATGTTCAATCGCCTCATTTTTTTCCATGCCCAATTTTTGCATTAATTTTGAAACACGTTCTGAGGCAAAAATACGCATCAAGTTGTCTTGTAAGGATAAGTAGAAGCGACTAGAGCCTTGATCACCTTGCCGCCCAGAACGACCACGTAGTTGGTTATCAATACGCCGTGATTCGTGGCGCTCTGTGCCAATGATGTGCAATCCGCCACTCTTGATAACGGCGGCGTGACGTTGTTGCCATTCGTGACGCTTTTTTTCAACTTCCGCTTCGTCAGGATTATCGCCCA
>LUTY01001142.1 GCA_001640045.1 Candidatus Thiomargarita nelsonii
GTTGAATGTTGATAAAGAAGAAACCAGTTACACGATCTGTAACTTCTGTTCCTCTTTGTGTAATGTCCAAGTGACCACCCGTACTAGCAACGGTGTTAAACGGATTGTCAAGCTGGATGGTAATCCACACTCGACCCTGAATCGGGGCAAAATGTGTGCTCGTGGTCAAGCCGGTTTGCAGCAAACTTATGATCCTGATCGGTTTAAAAAGCCCTTAATTCGTGTGGAAGGCTCCAAACGTGGAGAGTGGAAATTCCGTGAAGCGAGTTGGGAAGAAGCTTGGGACTACATCGAAAAGAAATCGAAAGGGGCTAAAATTCAGCCTTGGGAATGGACTCTAATAGGTGGCTGGACTTCATGTATTTTTTACATGAACTGGTCAGTGCCTTTTGCTGTGGCCAATGGCATACCGAATATCGTCGCCTCACCCATGCAACACTGCGTGACTACGGGACATTTAGGCACAGATGCGGTCACAGGGACTTTCAATGTCCATGATGAAATTTTGCCCGATTATGACAACGCAAAATATATCGTTTACGTGGGTAACAACGCTTCTATCGGGGGCGTTTCGACTTGTCGCGTTGTCCGCTTTGCCGCAGGTCGGAAAAATGGTGCGAAGGTTGTCGTATTAGATCCACGTTTATCAGAAACGGCATCCAAAGCAGATGAGTGGGTACCCATTCGGCCTGGGACGGATTTAGATTTTTGTCTGGCGATGCTCAGAGAAATGCTTGACAAGAGATATTTTCATGCAGAATTTCTGAGAGTGCGTACCAATATGCCCTTCTTGGTTTATAAAGATGATAATGAAGATTGGCAACTCGTCAAGGATAGCGAAGGGCGGCCTATGGTCGTATGGGAGGGGACTTCCGAGATTCATACCATACCCGCATTTAGCAATTACAACCGTACAGATATCAACGGTAAAACCTTTTGCCCAACC
>LUTY01001143.1 GCA_001640045.1 Candidatus Thiomargarita nelsonii
TGTTCCTTATAAAATTCAATATAAGTTTCCAATACTTTATCAATGTCCAATTTACCATCGGCTTTGACATACCATTGTGGATTAATACCCAACATATCTTGTCTATACGCCGTTAATTCCCTTGGGATAATTTCACGGTAAATGGGATTAGCAATTTCTAAGCCATAAGTACCGACACGTACTAAACCTAAATCAATTAAGTATTGTTTATCTTCACTCATAGAACTGCGAGTTGTCTCGATGTTGGCACTCTCATCTTCACCAATCAAAATCGATTCAATAATCCGTGCGACTCTCGGCTCAGTTAACTTATCTGCTAATTGATCTAAATGCACATCACGCCGGGCAATTAAAATTTCTGCGGCTTGTTCGACATCAGCCTTATTAACGGTTTGTGTCCAATCAATCGCGTGTTCTTCAAAACACAATTCCCGCCCCAAAGCATTCACCAACCAAGGTTGTCCAGCCGTCAACTCAAAAATCCGTTGCAAAGCTGGGTGTGTGAATTTTTGACCAGTTGCTTTGCTATGTTGTGCATATAATTCTTTGATTTGTTCATAAGTAAAATCATTCAAACGAATGGATTTTTCTTTAATATTAAATGCCGAACCACCGACAATATGACGTTTTGAGGCATCTGAATAAATCCGATAATCGCGAATATCACGTAAACCGATCAAACACAAAGCCTGAGGGAAAGCGCGGGGTCGTCTGGTATAACCCGCCCGTAATTGTCGCAACACCGAAATCAGCCCATCGCCAATCAAGCTATCTACTTCATCCATTAACACGACTAACGGTTTTGGCAACTGAAGACACCAGTTAGTTAAAAAATTGGAAAAACCGTTACCACTGTCTTCAAAACACGGTGGTGCTGGTTGAAATTCTTCCGGCAAATAAATTTTGGCGTTCATCTTAAATTCATTCACAATCGTTTGATTGATA
>LUTY01001144.1 GCA_001640045.1 Candidatus Thiomargarita nelsonii
GGTGCGATAAAGCGCAATACGCGGAAAGGCTAAAATCGGTGTGCCATTACTGTCCATGACTAAATTGACTTTAGGGGGTTTCAGCACTGCCCAAACTTGCTTAACCGTACCCTGAGCCAAATCCACTTTTGTCGAAAGTGGTAAATTTTGACCAGCGGACAAAGTTGTGGAAGCGGTGAGCGATTTAACTGTTAAGGTGATGTCGGCAACAGTGAAAGCCCCATTGATGTACAGGTTGCTAAACCAAGCTCCGTCTTGTCCATCATGCCATTGTGGAATTTGGTCTTTTCCAATATCTAACGATTTGACTAATTTCTCTTGTTTCTCACTCGCATAATCGAAGGCTTCAGAGAAATTCCAGCCTTTGTATAAGCCCTTAGCCAAATAGCGGCTGAATCCTTGATGTGCGGCGCGGTCAAAATAGGCCAATCCATCGCCAGTGCTACTGATAATGGCGCGATTCGGGGCAATGAGTTTTTGCAGCAATAACCCAGAGAAACAGGTATCTATGACCAGTACCAGTTCATTGCCAGTCTCATTTTGGTAGTCGTCGAGAATGGCTTTAAAGTCCTGCACCTCAAGATAGCCACCCTCGACGAGTTGGAATCTGTCCGTGCCACCATGATTAATGAAAAACACGTACAAGGGTTGGTCAAGTTTACCCCCCGTTTTTGCCCAGGCAAGGGTTTTACGCACATCGTCAACGGTCAAGGGACGTTCTTCAATCGGGTTATCTACCGATTTGATATGACATCTCGGCGTTGCCGGCGCATCCACAATACAGTCGTCAAAACCGTCGCCATTGAAATCAGCATAAGATTGTGGCGAAAGGTAGTAGATTTCGTCATTGTCAAAGCCTCTCTTGCTGAACATTTTGTAGACGTTATCGGAAATCTCTGCCGTTGTGTCCCACAAGGTATTGCTTTTGTCATTGCCACCGCCGG
>LUTY01001145.1 GCA_001640045.1 Candidatus Thiomargarita nelsonii
AAGCCTCTGGCAGCACCGAGCTTTCTCCAAAACTCTCCGCTAGGGCTGCCGCTGCCGCTGCTGGAAAGAACAAACCATCTATATTCCCAGTCGTCATCTGCTGGGCAGTAAATGGCAGTATGATCCGCCAATGGTTGTCGTTCATCCAGGCGTAAATCCCATAAGTTTCGCCGAAATCGACGATCACTTCTTCAAGTCCATTACTGTCGAGATCGCCAGTTGTGATGCTATCGGCTGAGAAACTGTGTAAAGCCATCCATTCGCTGTTATTTTTCCAGATATAGAGGCCATAAGGTTGACCAAAATCAATAATCAGCTCGTCGTGACGGTTGCCATCGAGATCGCCTGTGACCATGCTCTCCGCGGAGAGATTATGTAATTTTATCCATTCTGCGTTATTCAGCCACACATAGATGCCAATTCCGGCAAAATCTACGATAACGTCGTCTTGAGCGTTGCCATCTAGGTCGCCTGTGACTATACTCGCGGCCGATAAACTATGCAATTTAACCCAATCTCCGTTATTTAGCCACACCCAAAGCCCAACTGTGTCTCCAAAATCAATGATAACGTCATCTTGACCGTTGCCATCTAGGTCGCCGGTGGTGAGGCTCTTGGCTGATAGGCTGTGTAAGGGCAGCCAATTAGTGTTGTTTAGCCATACCCAAAGGCCATGAGCATCTCCAAAATCAATGATGATTTCGTCTTGACCGTTAGCATCAATATCTCCGACAACCAGGCTATCTGCGGTGAGACTATGTAGGGGTACCCAGCTAGTGTTATTCATCCAGATTGAGAGCCCGCCGCTGTCAAAGTCAAAAATGATTTCTTCTTGATCATTTCCATCCAAGTCGCCCGTCACCATTTGCTTGGCGGTGTTCGGAGAGAGGTGCAAGGTACGCCTTGCACTCCTGAATATAGTACAACGAATTAAGAAATAAACG
>LUTY01001157.1 GCA_001640045.1 Candidatus Thiomargarita nelsonii
CTCGGCGGTTTAGTAGACCGTTTGCCGCACCAATGGCCGCGCCTCCAAAAAATTTACTTCGTTACTTCGTATGGCGGAAGGGACAGGGATCGAACCTGCACGGGATTGCTCCCACCTCGGATTCCAACCGAGTGCCGCCGCCAGCCATCGGCGATGCCTGGCGTTTGTATCGCTTTGAGCATCTCATCTTTGGTTACCATGAGGTTATTTTGCGGGTTCAATGGAAATTCAGAAGACTCCACCGGCAACTCTTCATCAAGCCAAGCTTTAAGTCCACCGTCTAAAACACCTGCATTATGACCAAGATAAGTGATCAGCCAATATCCTCGACAGGAACCGCCATAGCGACTATCCAAACCTTCTTCATAGACAATCGCTATTTTGTCATTTGATAAGCCGACATTAGCCAAAATCTCGTGAAATGTGTCATGCAGTGCATCCAAACCAGCCGGTGTCGTCTCACTAAGATAATAAAAAATCTCTGGCACATTCACGGCACCGGGGATATGTTCCGCCCTATAATCTTCGAAATCCCTTATATCAAGTAAAACAACGGCACCTTTGTAAACCAATTCATTCACCTCTTTGGGTGTGTACAATATTTTATCTTTCATATAAAGTCCTTGAGTATAAGTGCTATTAACCGCGCATTCAAATGGTTTAATGGTAGAGTATTTTACTCATGAAATGAAAAAAAATACAACCCCAGAAATTATTCAAGTATTTAGAAAAAAATTTAGCCGAACAAGGGAGCGAGCGTAGAGTGCGTCCCACGCACATTTTTGAGATCGGTGTAGATTTTAGATGTGTGGAAAGAGGGTGCGTAGGACGCACCCTACGCTCGCTGTCATTTACACGCCACACGGTAGGAGTTTAATGATAGATAGCGCACTGTTATACTCATAAAATGAAAACAAATACAACCCCTAAATCACTCAATTTGTCCGAGACAAACGCGCCTTGCCCACAGTCCCAATATCCCGCCCCACCAGTCCAGCGAGCGTAGGCTGCCTCCCACACACATTTTTGAGGTGTAGATTTTAGGTGCGTGGAAAGATGTACGTAGGACGCACCCTACGCTCGCTAATTTTGATGGGTTGTTGGAGTCCAAAGCTAAAGCTTTGGACTCCAAACTACCCGTCAAAACAAACTTGACAAAGTACTAGGCACTTAATCTACGGACTTGTCCAACGAGATAAAGAGGTAGCGAAATAAACCTAAAATCCACAGGGCTACCATTTGACAGTTTGGTGGAGACTTCCGTCTGGCTGGGAGGGGCAGAATTGAAGCGTACCCCTAAAGATCGTTGTTTTTCCTTTAAAAATAGATGTAGAGATTTCATCTGGCCAGTTTTACCCGCCTTGACTTCTATCGGGATAATTTGTTGACCAAGGTTAATCACATAATCTAACTCTGCCGAGGCGGACTTTTTTTCCCGTACCCAATAATACAGATTCGGCTCCTCGTAAGCTTGCTCAGAATAAAGCAGATGTTGCCCCACAAATTGTTCCGCTAGACCACCGTTATTAACTAAATCCAGTTCCTCAACTTCCATGAGATTTAAGTAGTTCAGTCCCAGATGGGTCGAAATCAGGCCAATATCTAAAAATAAGACTTTAAAAAAACGATCATTTTGTTCCGCCCCCAAAGGTACGCCATTTGCCGCTGTATGATGCACTTTCCAAGCCACTCTAGCCAGACAAAGTTGGTTTAAAGCAGTGGCAATATTGACTGGTTTAATATCACGATTAATATGACTATATTTGAATTTATTGCCGATCATCGTCGGTATTTTATTGAAAACTTGACGAATTAAGTCATGTTTTGTCGGTGATGCATATTTTCCGAAATCATCCCGATAGGTAGAAAGAATAGATTGCTTGACTTTTTCACTGCTCAGAAAAGTTTGATCTTCAAGATAAGCTTTGATGGATTCCGGCATACCGCCAGTGATGAAATAAATCTTGACAAGTGCCATTAACTTATCATGGATGGGCTTGGGTAGCTCTTCGTTGAGTTGATAATTTTTTATAAACTCGGCAAGCGGTTTCTCATCGACAGCGATCAGAAATTCCTCGAAAGTCATAGGACCAAGATGAAGGTATTCAATACGACCAACTGGCATGGAAAAGGCGGCTTGGGAAAGGGTAAATTCAAGCAAGGAACCGGCAGCTAAGATATGAAGTGCCGGCAATTCTTCATAGAAATAGCGGAGAGCAACTATGGCTGTCGCTGCCGCCTGAATTTCATCCAGAAACAACAAGGTATGACCCGGGCGGATAGTTTTACCCGTATGTAACGAGATAAGTTGAGTGATTTTTTTCGGATCATTGGATTTAAAAAGCTCACTCAATTCGGGATTGCGTTCAAAGTTGAGTGCTATTAGGTCAAAGTGACATTGTTCTGATAATAATCGCACCAGCGTGGATTTACCCACCTGCCGGGCTCCCCGTATAACAATAGGTTTACGATGTTTATTTTTGACCCATTGACTTAGATAAGAAAGTTGTTGCCTATACATTGAGACTCTTGTTTGAAAAAACACAAGGTTATTATAGACCTAATCAGAAAAAACACAAGCTTATTTAAAAATAAAATAATGGAGATGGTGGCCGGAATCGAACCGGCTATTGGTGGTTTTGCAGACCACTGCCCTTACCATTTGGCTTCACCATCTTTGGCGGAAGAGGTGGGATTTGAACCCACGCACGCCGAAGCGCCTAACTGTTTAGCAAACAGTCCCCTTTACCTGATTTGGGTACTCTTCCTTTTTAACTGGCGGAGGGTGAGGGAGTCGAACCCCCAAGGCATTATGCTCACCCGGGTTCGAGCCGGGTACCGTCACCAATCGGTTTGACCCTCCTAAAAAAAATGGCGGAGGCGATAGGACTTGAACCTACAAAGCGTTTCCGCTCGACGGTTTAGCAAACCGCTTGCCGCACCAATGGCCGCGCCTCCAATAATATAATATGTGGGCGACGGAGGATTTGAACCTCCAGAGTCTAAGACACCGGATTTACAGTCCGGCCCCGCTACCAATTACGGGATTACTCGCCCAAAATTTACTTCGTTACTTCGTATGGCGGAAGGATCGGCTTGCCCTTCCGCAATAAAAAAAGCCCTTCCAGCGTTGGCTAGAAGGGCTTTTTTTTGAAACTATTTACCATGTATCAGTATTTTTCAATAGGCAATAGCACCCCTCCAGCTGTGGATTCCACAACTACAACTATAATACGAGCAGGATGAGTAACTAAAGACAGTATTAATCATGGTATAGATGAATTCGTTATTTTGTTATCAAATAATAAATAAATTTGTTAAAGTTTGGTTGTCCAAAAATT
>LUTY01001147.1 GCA_001640045.1 Candidatus Thiomargarita nelsonii
CGATTCGAATGGAGATGGTGAAGCGGAAATGGATGATCCGCTTGATCCGCCAAACTACAAGTTTTTTACACTGACCCATGATTATCTCTATGATGCGACTGCTAATCTTATACAAGATGGAGATATGGCTGAGCAAACCGTGGCACTGAAATCGCTCAAGGGAACCTACGGTTGGTATATTGATTTGGAAAGAGCGGGAGAGAAAAATTTATCAGCCCCCCTTGTGGTACAAGGTGTAGCCTATTTTACCACCTTTGTGTCTCCGACTACCGATGCCATCACTGGTTGCGTGACAGCAGAAGGTAGTGGCTGGATATATGCCTTAGATATTTTAACGGGGGCTGCTATCAACTCAAATTATGATGAAACAAATGGTGGGCAGATAGAGAAGAGCGACCGTGGGAAGAAAATTGGGGAAGGCATACCGTCAAAAGTTGTGCCACTGGCAATTGGTGATAAAATAGTGCTGCTGACAGGTAGCGGTGGCGGTATATACACTGAAACGCTGCCCCTTGGTGGAAATTCTGGCAGCGGATTTGAAAGAATTTTATATTGGATTAAAGAGTAGCTTTACTGGTGCAAGGTACGCCTTGCACGGGAGAAATAAATAGATGATTTTAAAAAATGTTCGAGGTTTTTCACTCATTGAAGTTATGATTACCCTTGCTATTTTAAGCATTATAGCGGCTTTTGCCATACCTTCTTACCAGAACGCTATGATGAAATCGCGCCGTGCTGATGCAAAAGTGGCTTTGGGTGAACTGGCGCAGGCACAGGAAACTTTTTATACAGATAGGCGTACTTACGCCTTAAATTTAGGTACCACAACCAGTGCTGATACGATACGGTGTCAATCATTTTGCAAGATAGAGGGGACTCAAGCCGTTTCGCCGGATGGTTATTATGTTCTGACGATTGCTTCCCGTTCTGGCGATCCGGCGGAT
>LUTY01001148.1 GCA_001640045.1 Candidatus Thiomargarita nelsonii
ATGATAGTAGTCTGTGCATTTATAGTGAAAATCGGCTGTGTCTGAGAGGACACAAAATCCATGTGCAAAGCCGGGTGGTATATAAAATTGTTGGTGTTCGTCTGCCGATAAGGTAACGCCTACCCATTGTCCAAATGTGGGCGAGTCTTTGCGAATGTCCACCGCTACGTCAAATACGCTGCCGATGGTGACATAAACCAATTTGCCTTGTGGGTACTGCTTTTGAAAATGTAGGCCGCGTAATACGCCTTTGCTTGAGCGGGAATGATTATCTTGTACAAAGGGTCCTGGGATGCCAGCTTCGGCATAACGACTAGCATGGAAACTTTCTAAAAAAAATCCGCGTGAGTCACCAAAGACTTTAGGTGTTATGAGTAATACGTCAGGAATGGCTGTTGTTGTGATTTTCATTAGACTTCTTGCACTAAGATGGAATGGAGATATTGACCATAGCCGTTTTTTCTCAAAGGTTGAGCCAATTCGGCTAATTGTTCAGTATTGATATAGCCTTTGCGCCAGGCAATTTCTTCAGGGCATGCAATTTTGAGTCCTTGCCTTCTTTCAATGGTTTCTATAAATAAGGAAGCTTCCAATAGTGTTTCATGGGTGCCAGTGTCCAGCCATGCCATGCCGCGCCCCATTTTTTCTACCGATAAGATTTTGCGCTGCAAGTAGGTGTTATTAATATCCGTAATTTCAAATTCGCCGCGTGCTGAGGGTTTAATGTGCTTTGCAATGTTTATTACGTCATTGTCATAAAAATAGAGCCCTGTGACAGCGTAGCGAGATTTAGGCTGTTTAGGTTTTTCTTCGAGACTGATGGCTTGACCGTTTTTGTCAAATTCAACAACGCCATAGCGCTCTGGATCATGTACGGGATAGGCAAACAATCAAAAAAGTGTTGTCTGGTACTTGTAAAGTGTTGCGTAATTTTGCTCTTGCC
>LUTY01001149.1 GCA_001640045.1 Candidatus Thiomargarita nelsonii
AAACCGTTCCCGAGTAGCTACCACGCTTAAATTTTATCTCGCCTTTGTCGAAGGTTTTTGCTGTAGTGACATTCATCACTATCATTAACATATAAGACAGAATAAATGTGAACAGATAAGTACATCTACTTTTTTTCATTTAAATAACCCAATTTAACATTAATGCCCTAATTAATTAAATTAAAATGAGCCAGATGCCGGGCAAGCTAAACACCCCGCTCAACTCGTCGGTTGGACTGACTTCGGTAAGTTCAACAACAACCGAAAATAATTGAATTTTTTCTCGTTCCCAAATTCTATTTGGAAATGCCTGTCATGACGCTATGCAAAATACAACACGTATACAACGCAGAGCGTTGTAGGAGGGCATGATCGCCGCGAAGCTTCGGAACGAAGTTTCCGTAACGAAAGTTTCAATAGAAAGGCGAACACATAGGTTCGCCCCTACAGCCATTAAATACGTTAATGGCATTGAAACTTCTTCAGTGAACGAGAAAGACGAAAAACATAATTGTTAATCTGTCTTTCATGGTACTATTATTGTTTGCCTGTTCTCATCCGCTAATCCTACCAGCAAATGATTTCCTGAGTCATCGAACTTGAACACGCCATATTTGGCGTTCTGATAATATTTTGCATGGCCTTCCTGAAAAAAGAAGGAATCAGGCACGATACGAATACTGTCGGTATTGTGAAAGTGCAGTAGCTTCTCACCTTCTCTTAAATCTTCACCTTTATAGAAGCGGGCGAATTGAGCCACATTGTTTTCATCCGGACGGATAACCATATAGCCACGTTTCTGGTGTGAAGCTAATTCATTGAATGGTGCCTTACCCTCTATTGCGTACCTTAATCGCATATAATCTCCTTGCATTAGAGAGCGTGGATCAACCGGAGCAAGTTCAAGAAGCAGTGTCTCACCGTTTTCTTTGAGCTGCTCTT
>LUTY01001150.1 GCA_001640045.1 Candidatus Thiomargarita nelsonii
GCAACAGATGGGTTTGAATCTTTATCAAAAGTGATAGAAAGCAAACCAAATATTATTTTTGTTGATGTTATGATGCCCCGTCTTGATGGCTACCAAACTTGTGCTTTGCTCAAGAATAATCAGACATTAAAAAAAATTCCCATTGTCATGTTATCTGGTAAAGATGGCGTGTTTGAACGAGCCCGTGGTCGAATGGTTGGAGCGGAGCATTATATGACTAAGCCTTTTACGAAAGAAGAGTTACTGAGTGCCACTCAAGCTTATGTCAGGCGTAGTTTAGATTGAAATTCTCGCTCTGTGCAAAGCACTGCTTTGCACTCCAGTATTTTTTTTGTATCAATATTTATTTAGTTAAGAGAAGGCAAAACCATGAGTACTGATATCCGTTTTGAAGGCATTAAAGTCCTGGTTATAGACGACAGTAAAACCATTCGACGGACAGCCGAGCTACTCTTAAAAAAAGTAGGTTGTGAAGTCACGACGGCAAACGATGGCTTTGAATCTTTATCAAAAGTGATAGAAGCCAAACCGAATATTATTTTTGTCGATATTATGATGCCCCGTCTTGACGGCTACCAAACCTGTGCTTTGATTAAGAATAATCCAACATTTAAAAAAATTCCCATTGTCATGTTATCCAGTAGAGATGGCTTGTTTGAGCGTGCCCGTAGCAAAATTGTTGGGGCTGAATATTACATGACGAAACCTTTTAAAAAAGATGATTTACTGAGTGTTATCAAAACTTATGTAGTGGATGCGAAATAATTTTGGCATGGCAAACACCTTAGTAGAATCGCCTTTTCAGTGGCTACAACACATTGAAAGGCTTACAAAACAACAGGCGAAAGGATTACCGCGTCAATTGAAGGTTGAAAAAATTTGGCGAGGTATTGCCTTTCGACTTGGGAAGACTTATTTAGTCACGCATATTCAGGAAATA
>LUTY01001151.1 GCA_001640045.1 Candidatus Thiomargarita nelsonii
GCAAAGCCTTGTACAATTGCCCCTGCCCATGATCCTTCCAATTTTGTCGTTCTACGAGGATACTAGGATCATAACGATTATCCTCCAAATAACCAGCAGGGGAGAGTATTTCTGTTTCTTCATCCGCATCGCTAGGTGCATCAAACGAGATATCATGTGTACCTAAGCGCTTCTCCATTTCCCGCACATCCTTGGTTGTTACCCCTAAATCTTTAGCGATTTTCTCAATTTCATCCTGATTCAACCAACCCAAGCGCTTCTTTGCACTACGCAGATTAAAAAACAATTTACGTTGAGATTTCGTTGTTGCCACTTTAACAATACGCCAATTGCGTAAAATATATTCATGGATTTCTGCACGTATCCAATGCACTGCAAACGAAACCAAACGCACACCGACAGTAGGGTCAAAACGTTTCACCGCCTTCATCAGACCAATATTGCCCTCTTGAATTAAATCTGATTGTGGGAGACCATATCCTCGATAGCTATGTGCTATATGCATAACAAACCGCAGATGTGACATAACCAGTTGACGTGCAGCTTCAAGATCATTGTCACTATGCAAACGTTCTGCTAACTTGCGTTCTTGTTCTGGTGTGAGCATCGGAATAGCTTTAATCGCTTGGGCATAACCTTCGATGCTCCCACCCGGTACTGCCAGTTGCATATTTAACGTCAGTGCGTATGACATATTTTATTTCTCCCCTGTATTTCAGTGTTGTATTTATCATTTTAGCATTCTTATTGTTAAATTGCTTTATTTTATGAATGCTCTGATTTCCCTAAATAATCCAGACCTGCGATATTATATATAAAGGGACAAGTCTTATTGATTAGTGACTTTATACCTTATTTTATATAAGGTAATTGCTGTCTTATTATGCTAAAGGAAACAAATACATTACTATAATGCTCAAGTATTATAAAAATGTCAAGC
>LUTY01001152.1 GCA_001640045.1 Candidatus Thiomargarita nelsonii
TGGGGAAACTGCCACTGCCATGATTATGCCAGTGTGTCCAATGTAATCACCGAGTGCGGTCACGAAGAACCTATTTTTGGACAAGGGGGCGGATTACGCATGGCGGAGGAGTCGGAAGTCGATTTTCTCGGTGCCTTGCCTTTAGATATGAGTATTCGTAAAAATACCGATGAAGGTCGTCCCTGTGTGGTGGCTGAGCCTGATGGGCGTATCGCACAAATCTATCGGGAAATTGCTCGCCATGTCGCGGCTAAATTGTCCTTGCAGGCGAAGGATTATACGACTAAGTTCCCAAGCATTAAGGTGATGAATAATTGAGCATAAAGTCTGATAAATGGATCCGCCGTATGGCGGAATCCCAACGCATGATTGAGCCCTTTGAGCCACAGCAAGTTAAGGAAAACGCAACCGGACGGGTGATTTCTTATGGCACCTCAAGTTATGGTTATGATGTCCGCTGTGCTAATGAATTTAAGTTGTTCACTAATCTTAATTCTACGATTGTTGATCCCAAAAGTTTTGATGCAGACAGTTTTGTAGATGTCGTGTCTGATGTCTGTATTATCCCGCCTAATTCTTTTGCTTTAGCGCGTACTGTTGAATATTTTCGTATTCCACGCGATATTTTGGCAATGGTGTCTGGTAAAAGTACCTACGCAAGGATGGGCATTGTTGTCAATGTGACGCCTCTTGAACCTGAGTGGGAAGGGCATATTACCCTAGAATTTTCCAATACAACGCTCCTACCAGCCAAAATTTATGCTAACGAGGGTGTTGCCCAAGTTTTGTTTTTGGGGGCTGATGAGGTTTGTGAAATTTCTTATAAAGATCGGGGTGGAAAATATCAGGGGCAAACTGGGGTGACGTTGCCTAGAGCGTGAAAATTAAGTGCAAGGTAGATTAAATTTAGTACAACTAATTTAGAAATAAACGAAACGA
>LUTY01001153.1 GCA_001640045.1 Candidatus Thiomargarita nelsonii
CAAAGTATTATATTTAAAATAACGCTTCCATAATCTGCGCGGTTCGTGATAGAGCCTGTGTAACCATTCCAAGCCCAGTTTCTGCATCACAGGCGGTGCCTGTTTTTGATGAGCCGTCAAAAAATTCAGGGCAGCACCTACTCCCAACATAACACAGGAAAGTTTATCCCGATGAGCCGCCATCCACTGCTCTTGTTTGGGACAACCCAAGAAAACAAACAAAATTTGTGTAGCTGAGCGATTAATTTCATCAATAAATGCGCTGTCTTCAGTCTGTGTCAAGGCACGAAAGGGGGGGGGAATCGCGCAAGTCACTTTTATTTTAGGAAAATTCTGGTCCAAGCATTTTTTCAGTTTTTCCAGAGCTTCGGGTGTGCCGCCATAAAAACCGACGGATAAACCTTGTTGTTCCGCAATCTTCAATAATTTTGGCACCAGATCAGGACCACGCACTTGAGTCGCATTTTTAACACCTAATAACTGCAAAGCCCAAACAATTGGCCTACCGTCTGGTACCACTAAGTCCGCCTCATTGACAACATCGCGGAAATCCGGCCTCTCGAAAGTTTCCATACACATATGCACATTGGATAAACAAATATAACGGCTTTGTGGTTGGGCTGTCCATTTGAGGATTTGATTAATCGTCTCCTCATAAGAGACTGGACTCACTTTCATGCTTAAAATAAGTTGTCGATTATCCATTTAGCGCGGTTTGGTAAATTGTGATTAAGTGTTGATAATTTTTTTCTGGCGTGTACTTGTCCAGATACACTTGCCGGGCTTGTTGTCCCATACGTTTGCAGAGTTCAGGTTGGCTCTGTAAGCAATGAACTTTATTTGCTAAATCATTTGCATTACCCGCTTCAAAATGTAAGCCCGTCACTCCATCTTCCACAATTTCAGCCATCGCGCCCAGTTTTGAGGCGATCACCGGCA
>LUTY01001154.1 GCA_001640045.1 Candidatus Thiomargarita nelsonii
AAACCGGATGGTCTTATAGGTATTATATGGATTGTTCCAAAACCTCCACTCTAAATTCAAATTCATTTTCCTCGTAATTATCCAAATTACAAGCCTCTTCCCATCCCACCCTTACAGCCTTCTTTTGAAAGGTGGTAAAGGTAACGCCTACCAAAGCAGACCATTCTTTAGGGGTTGCAATAATTCCTTTGTAATAAACCGTATTGGGTATCCCTATTGCATTTAAATTGGCTTTATCCTCCCACGATAGTCGTCGTCTCAGCATATTCACATCTCCTTTTTCATCAGTTCGATCACCTTGGCATACCATTTAACTTGGCGTACAGGTGTACCATCGCTGTGTCTTTTACCGCTATCCAAGTAAATGGCGTAATCATGCCCCTCATCTGTTATCTCGTAATAAAGCCGGTTTTTGTGATCACGATGCATCGTTTGTAATCCCATCTCCACTAATAAGGGATTCACTTTGCGAGGCTTCATCCCTATCTCTTTCGCAATATCTGTGATAGTCAGTAATTGCTCTTGGACTGCTGCTCTGAGTTCTTTCATACCCCAATTTTCCAGCAAATTAACCCCAAATTCGTTTTGCATCACCCTATTTAAAGCGAGGGTTTGCATATTCCCCTTTATTTCAAATATTTCCATTAACTCTCTATTAACACGGGCATGTTCAAACATTTTGTCCTCACCCGTCCTGATCGTTCGCGCATTTTTGAAAGCGGTGGTGAGTTCCAGTTTGAGTTGCACCACCTCGGGCGTGTTGCGTGATAGCGTCAAAGCGAAGATCGTTTGGTCTTCATCGAGTAGGGCGTATTTATTATGCTTTATGCCTCGTTGCCCTTCGGTTTTCACTGCCTCCGTTTCAAACGCGGGCAGTGAGCCAAGCATTTGAAATTCGTCAGTATATTTACTGATGTTCTCAATGAGGTTTTTATGCTG
>LUTY01001155.1 GCA_001640045.1 Candidatus Thiomargarita nelsonii
GAAAGTTTTGTCAGCGGCATCACCGTTTTCCCAGTTTAGGGAGCCTGATGTGGCGATGTAGTCTTTGCCGGCGGTGGCAGTGTCGTCGCTGGTAGCGTAGTCTACGGAAATGGCGCTCTCACCAGTACGGGTGACAGTAATGCTTGCCTCACCGCCATTTTCATTGATACTGTAATTGGTGTTTGAAAATTGCAAAGTACTGGGCTCTGGAGTCTCGACGGTCAGAGAGTCGTTGTCTGTGATCGTCACCGTCGCCGTATTTGGCAATCCTAATTCAGTGCCGCTGCTAGCATTATTCAAGCTGACGATGACCGTTTCATCGTTTTCCACTTCGCTATCATCAGTGATGTCTATTGTGAAGGTTTTGTCAACGGCATCACCGTTTGCCCAGTTTAGGGTGCCTGATGTGGCGATGTAGTCTTTGCCGGCGGTGGCAGTGTCGTCGCTGGTGACGTAGTCTACGGAGATGGCGCTCTCACCAGTACGGGTGACGGTAATGCTTGCCTCACCGCCATTTTCATTGACACTGTAATTGGTGTTTGAAAATTGCAAGGTACTGGGCTCTGGCTCTGGAGTCTCGACGGTCAGATCGTAAAGGATCGGTGACTCCAGAGCACCAGTGCTGGCGGTAAATTTGACAACTATTCGAATTTTAGTCGCATTTGCAACCGTATTGAATTCAACACCCGATTGAACTGGCTGGGGAGCACTCCAAGTCAGTCCATCTACGGACGATTCTACCATGACAATAATTGTTGAAGCTCCCGGCGTATCGGCAGTCCAAGAGACCTTCGCTTGAACGAGCTCCGCTTCTTGATAGACGACTGTCCAAGTAGCGGATCGGGTGGTGATACTACGACTGATAATGCCGGTCATATCACTGTAGTTATAGGGTCCAAGGTGTCCCTCTTGAGTGAAATCTACAGCATTGGTGGCCG
>LUTY01001156.1 GCA_001640045.1 Candidatus Thiomargarita nelsonii
TGGTGGCTAAAACGCCCCGTTGATCGTGTACATCAACACAAATGTCAACTAAAAATTCGCTTTCAATCCCAGATTCCCATTCTACAGCTAGCAATTTGTCAGCTTGATGACGAGCAAGTTGTTTACAACTGCTCATATGAATGATAATGCCTCGACCAGCACTGACAAAACCGACAATATCATCACCTGGTATAGGCCGACAACAGTGTGAAAAATTCACTAAAATACCCTCTGTTCCTTTTATAATCAAAGGTATATTATCAACTGGGCGCACTTTCATTGATGACTCTGATGTCGGATCAAATTGACGGGCTACAATCCATGCCATACGGTTGCCAAGACCAATGTCATGCAATAATACCTCTAGCTTAGAGACTTTAAAAGTGGTCAGCAAACAAGTGCGTTTTTCTTCGCTGAGTTTGTCCACTGACAAGTTATATCTGGCCAATTCTTGATCCAACAGGCGTTGACCTAAAAGAACAGCCTCATCGTCTTGGAGATTTTTAAAAAAGTGCCGAATGTGATTACGGGCACGGGCAGTCACCGCAAAATTTAACCAACTCAACTGAGGACGTGCCCATGGCTCTGTTAACACTTCAACCGTTTGTCCATTGACTAATGAAGTGGAAAGGGGTACCTGTAAATTGTCAATTTTCACCCCAATACAGTGGTTACCGATTTCACTGTGTATTGCATAAGCAAAATCAATGGCTGTGGCTTTTTTAGGAAATTGCATGATTTTTCCCTGAGGTGTGAAGACATACGCCTCATCTGGGAACAAATCGGTTTTGACATGCTTTAAAAAATCCAGTAAATCGCCAGTACTTTGTTGTATATCCAGCAAATCGTGTAACCATTTGCGTGTACGCGGGCGGGCAAGGTAATTTGCTTCATGCGGGCAATCTGCTTCTTCTTCCTGCTCGGACTGATATAATTG
>LUTY01001165.1 GCA_001640045.1 Candidatus Thiomargarita nelsonii
AGTCTGTTACCATCATAACACCTGGAAGCCAGGGGATTTAGAGCAATTGATTAAAGATATAAAAAAATATAGGCATCAGATTATTTCTCTTCAAGATGTCCTCAAGAATTCGGAGATTAAAGAGAGAAATTATGGGGATATGATTTTTCACTCTCTCTATTGATGTGGTTGAGTAGGAGTTGACTCATGAGTGTGCAAGGTACGCCTTGCACTCCTGAAATCAAATTAAACTAAACCAGAAAGAAAAAAATCGTGAGTCTATTTAAACAAGGATTTCGGGACAGTAGCATATATATGTTAGCCTCTTTATTTGTTCATTCGCTAACATTAATTGTGATTCCCATATTAACAAGAATTCTCTCAGTCGAACAATTTGCCATATACGATCTGTTTCTATTGAGCAGTACTTTTTTGATGGCTATTTTCGTGCTGGGCATGGACTCAGGTTTAGCTATCTTACTAGCGGAATCGCTCTCAAATAAAAAGAAGCTCTCATTCTTATTTGTTTTTACGCTCATTGTTAATATCATATTCACTGTTATTATTTGGTTAATATTCGGTCTTTTTTTGCACTTAGATTTTTTTATTTTATTTTCAAAAGAAATATGGCACCTATTGTTTACATACACCTTTTTTTCATTAATTACTTATAATGTTTTTAATTTTGTTAGATGGATAGGAAAAGTTAAACAAGCCGCCTTGATACAAGGATTATCTGCTTTATTTGGCGTCATAATCGGTTTAACTTTAGTTTTTTTTGTAAAGACTGCCTTAATTTATTATTTAATAGGACTTGTGATTGGCTCAGTCATAGGTGCTTTATTGAGTTTATTTATAGTACGAGATTATATAATTAATTTCAGTTTTATTCCGAATTGGAAAAAATTAGTAAAGGAACTTTTTGATTTATCTTTACCATATATGCCGAGTTACATTGGGAATTATTTATTTCAATTCACAGATAGAATGATTGTGCTCTATTTATTAGATATGAAAAGCGTTGGTATATATGCACTCATCGCTAGAGTGGCTACAATACCCTCTTTTCTAGTCCATATCACTGCGGCTGGCTTTTATCCAATTATGATGAAAAATTACAGTTCATCTGATGGGGCACACTTAATCAGAATGATTTTTAAATATTATTTCATTATATTAATATTAGCTTTCATTTTTTTAATTTTTACATCAAACTGGATAATCATTCTATTTGGGGGCAATGAGGAATATATTAATCATTCTTATTTGCTAGCGATTTTATCGGCATCAGTGTTGTTTATGCAATCTTTCAGGCTAACGGGGATTGGTTTTAATGTTGCAAGAAAAACCATCTGGATTTTATATATTACTTATTTTGCATTATTTATTAATTTGTTGCTAAGTTATCTCTTGGGACAAGTCTGGGGCTTAGATGGTATTGTATTTGCTACCTTAATAGCGTCTTTCTTGAGCACTCCAACTACTACGATTAATTCTTCAATTAACCGATGCGACACCTGCTGTGAAGCGAGAATTGTTCAGGGCATCCAGAAGGATATTTCTGTCTGGGTCGTTGTTATACATGATGGTGATGATGAGTTCTCTGTCTCCAAATAGACGAGCGTAGAAGATGAACCCTAGCTTATTATCAGCGGAGTCTATGGTGACGTGCAACGTCTCGTACTTCAAACCCGCTATCGTCTTTTGACCCCTCTGCTGGAAGTCTAGGGTAAATAGTGACCTGAAAGTCTTCAGGGCTTTATCAAAAACTTCATCCACATATTCCTTGTAGTCTCCAGATTCCTTATGATAGGTTTTAGCAGTTGAGAAGAAGGTATTCAACCGATCCTTGCTGCGAAGGTGGAGTAAGGGAACATCAGGGTTCTGTGTAATCTTTGTGGAATTTCTATCTTCAACCATTTTCTGCCCCATGCCTTCCAACCTTTTGATCTCTTCCTTGCTGAGGATATCCCATCCCTTCGGAATCGAAAACTCCCAACCAAGCTTATCATTTTTGTAAACACCATCAACAATTTCGCCTTCAAACAGTTTAATAGTGGATGGCCGCTGATTGGAATATACCACAATCAGTGCAATGACAAATACCACTCCCGTTAATACATATCTCATCTTCATGAACCTCAATTAAGTTTGTCCTCGTTCCCACGCGGAGCAAAACTGCCATATCGTGCCGGGGCAACCATAAAGGATTGCCCCTACGAAAACGGCCGGTCATGTAGGGGCAATCCCTTGTGGTTGCCCCGGCACGATATGGCAGTGACGCTCTGCGTGGGAATGCCTGCACCGACGCTCCGCGTCGAGTTTAAACCGCCCGCGTCACCCGCACAATCTCTTCCGGAGTCGTAATCCCTTGATAAAGTTTTTCCAGCGCATCTTGTCGCAGTACCTTCAGCCCTTCTTTAATCGCTTGGTCACGAATCTGGTTTGCATCTCCGCCGCTTCCGATAATATGGCGAATCTCGTCAGAGAGAATAAGTAATTCATACAAGCCCAAACGTCCCCGATAACCGGTATTGCCACAACGTTCACAGCCTTTTCCGCGTCGGATTTCAGGAAACGATTCTTGGCTGATATTCAATAATTGCGCCTCTTTTTCAGTGAGTGGCACTGTCTCAGCACAATGTTTACAGATTTGACGGACTAAACGTTGTGCCATCACCGCGATAACGCTTGAACTGATAAGATAAGAGTCTATTCCCATATCTTGCAAACGAATGATGGCACCCGCTGCGTCATTAGTGTGTAAGGTTGAAAAGACCAAGTGTCCTGTTAAAGCCGATTCTATCGCAATTTCTGCCGTTTCATGATCACGAATTTCTCCGACCATGATGATGTCAGGATCTTGTCGCACAATGGAACGTAATCCCGCCGCAAAATCTAAGCCGATTTTGGAGTTGACATGAATTTGGGTGATACCTTCTAACTGGTATTCTACGGGATCTTCAACTGTAATGGTTTTTTGCGTGCCCGTGTTAATTTTTTCCAATGTGCCATACAAAGTGGTGGTTTTGCCACTGCCGGTTGGTCCCGTTACTAGCACGATGCCATGAGGTTGTTGGATAATCTGCGAATAGGGTTTGAGAACATTGTCCGGCATGCCCAGTTTTTCTAAATTCACCTGTATATCTCCACGATCTAATATACGCAGTACGATGGATTCTCCATGTACGCCAGGCAAAGTAGAGACACGCATATCTAGGGTACGTTCACCCATTTGATATTGAATCCGTCCATCTTGTGGCAAACGTTTTTCGCCAATATCTAAACGCGCCATCAATTTGACACGAGAAGACACCTCCGCTTGCACATTCGCGG
>LUTY01001158.1 GCA_001640045.1 Candidatus Thiomargarita nelsonii
TGTTCGGGCAGTGGTGCAATCATCAGGAGTGTAAGGTGTACCTTGCACGTTGGTGCAATCCTGACCATCACTACCATGATTTGACAAAAAATGCAACTTATGCTTTATTTGTTTGTAAAGATATACACACTAAACAGGAGATAAATTAAAAACATGAGTGAAAATGAACCACGTAAATCAGGCAAAAAATTTTTTATACTGGGTACTTTGATATTTATCGGCGGCATTTTATTTGCTGGTGCTTTTAGTGTAGCCTTAGATTTTACCAATACCACTGAGTTTTGTACATCTTGTCATACCATGGAGACCAACCTGGAAGAATTGAAACAGACAGGGCATTATAAGAATGCATACGGGATCACAGTCGGTTGTGCTGATTGCCATGTTCCGCATTCTTTAGGTCCGAAACTCTGGGCTAAATTAATGGCAGCCAAAGATGTTTACCATGAAATTATGGGGACAATTGACACCCCTGAGAAATATGAGGCTCGCCGCTGGCATATGGCTAACCTTGTATGGGATAAAATGAAGGCTTCTGATTCACGAGAATGTCGTAGCTGCCATTCTTTAGAACACATGAATTTCGAGAAGCAACACCGAGCAGGCTCTAAACAGCATATTCTGCAGGTGAGAAAGGCACTTAAGGATCTGGGTCTCGACGAGGAAACAGTGGAAAAGGCTATCGAGACTATGGATTTCGACGCGCTACCCGTGAGTGAAAATAAAAAGCTTGAAATGAAAGAGGCTCTCACTATGAAAACAAAGACTTGTATTGAGTGCCACCAAGGGGTTGCCCACACTTTACCTAAAGAATTTTTTTAATTAAGCAAAAAACCAGCGGGGTATCCAAAACCCCGCAAGTCGAAAGGCTAACTGACCAGCGCGTGGTGAGTGTCTTTTTCGACTCACAACTTAGCTCTGTCATATCAAGCTGCAC
>LUTY01001159.1 GCA_001640045.1 Candidatus Thiomargarita nelsonii
GAAATGTCGTACCGTGTTTGATGTCACGCGAGAAATGCTCGATGGCAGCTACACGCCAGAGGATGTAGAAAAATTGACTTGGGCACCCGCCAAAGCCATACGCGGTTTAGCGCGACAAATCGCGGCTAACATGGAAAAGACATTATTTACCGTGGGTATGGGACCAAACCAATTCTTTAATAATGACCTTAAAGACCGTAATATCTTCTTAGTTGGCGCTTTAACCCGTAATATTGGCAAAATTGGCGGCAATGTGGGCAGTTATGCCGGTAACTATAGAGCCAGTTTTTTCAATGGCTTGCCTCAGTTTATTGGTGAAAATCCCTTTAATCCCCAAATGGATCCCAATAAGCCTGCTAATGTCAAGAAATATTGGAAAGCAGAGAGCGTCCATTATTTCAACCATGGGGATACTATCCTCCGCATGGGCAAACATGTTTTGACTGGTGACTCTCACATTCCAACCCCCACTAAAGCGGTTCATGTCAGCAATTCCAATTCGCTCCTCGGCAACGTTAAAGGCCATTATGACTTTGTTTTCAACACCTTATCAAGGGTAGAATTTATTGCCCAAAATGAATGGTGGTGGACGCTCAGTTGTGAATATGCCGATATTGTGTTTGCAGTTGACAGTTGGGCAGAATTCGAGTATCCCGACATGACTATCAGCGTCACCAATCCGTTTTTATACACTTTCCCCAAAACGCCGATGGCGCGTATTCATGATACCCGTTCCGATATGGAAGTGGCGGCTGGTATTTGTAAAGCTTTGGGCAAAATCACTGATGATCCTCGCCATGACAAGTATTGGCATTTCGTCGAAAACGGCGGTGTGCGTCCCTATATCCAACGGATTTTAGATCATTCCAACGCCACTCGCGTGGCCGATCTCCTGGTAAAGAAAATGGCGCAATTGCCTGAACAAACAAAAAACCT
>LUTY01001160.1 GCA_001640045.1 Candidatus Thiomargarita nelsonii
GTAACCTGTGCATTTTTATGGATAGGCATCCACTCAATTAGTCCAAAATCTGGAATCGCCAAAGGCGGCTACTGCTTTTTTGCCATCGCCAGAGATATTGACTCCCCAAGCTGTTACTGGATTCTGTACTTTCCAAATCTGCTGACCATTGGTATCAAATAGGCGTAAAAACCACCTTGTACCCAGTAGAAATTTTGATTTATCGGGCGCGATAACCAAGGAAATAGACATTTCATATTGTTCTAAAGGCAAGGCATTGCCATTGAGTTTCGGATTATAGCTATCCTTCCAATCGGTGATATTCAAACTGGTGGTATCGGGTGGATTGGCATCTGGCTGGGGGTTTAAAATGAGACTTTGTTCAGATAATGAAAAGCGGGCTGGACGTTCACCACCAGATTCAAAACCAAATTGAACCGTATTGCCATCGTGAGAAATGAGAAAACCATCCAGATTACCACGATAATCCGCAATACTTGCCTCCTGCTCTACAATTTTGTTGCCGGCATTATCCAAGACGGCAAAACTGGGGTCAGCCGCACCATAAACAATACCACCGTTTTTTAGTGGACGGATATCCATAATCGTCTTTTGGGATGCCTGCCATTTTGCATAGTTCCCTGCCTGTGGCCAATGTAGCACCGGATAACTTGAACCATCCCGATACTGTCCCCCTGCATATAAACTATTCTGTGACCAAGCAACATTCCCTAAGTCACCACTATCGATGCCAGTCGTATCAGGCGCATATAAAAACGTTAAGTTATGCCCATCTAACACATTGACGTTTGTGGAATTAAAAAAACCAACCGCGATTTTATCACCTGTAGGAGAAAAGACAGCGGCAAATGGTAGTTCACCGCCCGGTGCTTTGCTTTTTGCAACTAATGCAAATTCGCCAGCGGGGGAGTAGAGGCGTAAATAACCATCAAAAG
>LUTY01001161.1 GCA_001640045.1 Candidatus Thiomargarita nelsonii
CTCAACTTCACGATTGGTTTTGCCAACCAAAGCCGTGTGTTTGTGGTGCGTGAAGCAACTGATCGCCGCCAGACCGAGGCGCTGATGCAAGTGGCGACGGAGAAAACCAGTGAACTACCCGGACTGCGTAGCTTTTCCAGCCGAGGTTCGATATTTTCCGGTAATTTTGGCGGTACCCGCAGTATCAATGTCGAAGTCAGCGGGCCTGATTTGGAATCCCTGTTCGAGGCAGGTTTCAAAGTTTTCATGAAATCCAAACAGATTTTTGACAACCCCAGAGTGCGCCCAACACCGTCTAACCTGAAAATGGGACAACCGATGGTGGAAATCCGCCCAGACTGGGAACGGGCGGCTGAGCTGGGCATCAACCCGGGAGATTTGGGCTATACTGTCTGGGTTTATTCTGACGGGGCTTATGTGGATGAGTTTTTCCTCGGCGATGATGAGATAGACATTTTTCTCTATTCAACCGAAGGCAATATTAAGCATCCCCATGATCTTGAACAAGTGATGCTCTACTCATCCCGTGGCGGAATGATTCCTCTCAGCGCTGTTGCCCGTCTTCAAGAGACGGTGAATACGGAGACCATCCGCCGAGTCGATGGTGATCGCACCATCACGCTCAGCATTATCCCACCACGAGAGGTGCCGCTGGAAGAAGGTGTGCGTATTGTGCCAAGAGATCAAGCTTAGCATCAGCGGTGCCAGTGATCGACTCAATGCAACCCGTGAGGCGCTGAGTAGCAATTTCGCCGTGGCGCTGCTGATTGCTTACCTGTTAATGGTGGCAGTCTTTTCCCACTGGGGCTGGCCTTTGCTGATTATGACCAGTGTGCCAATTGGCATCAGCGGTGGCATTGCCGGGCTTTATCTACTGAATCTTGGCGGGG
>LUTY01001162.1 GCA_001640045.1 Candidatus Thiomargarita nelsonii
ACGGATGAAAAGGCTTTGACTAAGGCACGTATTCATCCCATTGCCCTACTTTCAGCCTTAAAAACTTATGCCCAGGGACATGGTGAGCGTGGACGACAGACATGGCAACCGGTGCAAAGCATTGTTGATGCCTTAGACAAAGCGTTTTATCTTTCCTTTAAAAATGTTGAGCCGACGGATAAACGGTGGGTATTAGCGGTTGATGTTTCGGGTTCTATGGACTGGGGCACGATTTCGGGGGTGCCCGGTTTAACGCCAAGAATAGCCGCCGGTGCCATGTCTATGGTGACGGCTAAGACTGAAAAGCAGCATGTTATCACGGCATTCTCTCATCAGATGGTAGAAGTCAACATTTCGCGCCAAAAGCGGCTTGATGATGTGCTAAACACGCTCAAAAAAATAGACTGGGGTGGCACTGATTGTGCGTTGCCTATGTTGTGGGCTTTAAAAGAGGGTATTAAGGCGGATGTTTTTGTGATCTACACGGACAGCGAAACATGGTACGGCAAGATTCATCCGGTACAAGCCTTACAAAAGTATCGTGACAAAATGGGTATCAACGCCAAATTGATTGTTGTTGGTATGCTCAGTAATGGATTTTCAATTGCTGATCCTAAAGACGGTGGTATGCTTGATGTTGTTGGTTTTGATACCGCGACACCGGCACTGATGAGAGATTTTGTGTCTCAATGAAATGCTTAGTAGGAGTCCTCGATTTAATTCAGACGTCCAAGATAAATCTGGCCGACTCCTCTAAACTGAAAAACTATAGGTCAGCTTATGCCTCATTTGATCAGCGACCTGTTCCAGTTGCAGTTGTTTCGTGAGAAAACGCCAATATAATACCAATTCTGAATTAACAGTTTCTCAAGTAGAAACCTGATAAGCCAACACCACGCCCGTTAAAAACGCTAACAATCCAATAATAGGTAAA
>LUTY01001163.1 GCA_001640045.1 Candidatus Thiomargarita nelsonii
GGAAACCACACACAACTCAACTCCCCCCATACGTTTAGGCGTAAATATAGACCACATCGCCACTGTTAGACAGGCGCGTGGCACCCGTTATCCAGATCCCGTGCAAGCCGCTATTGAGGCAGAGCAAGCGGGGGCGGATTTGATTACTTTACATTTACGTGAAGATCGTCGGCATATTCAAGAGCGCGATGTCCTCATACTTAAAGATGTGTTGCTCACTCATATGAATTTAGAAATGGCTGTGACTGATGAAATGTTGGCCTTTGCTGAACGTCTTCGCCCTCAAGATGTTTGCTTAGTACCTGAGCGGCGCGAGGAATTGACAACGGAAGGGGGGCTTGATGTTGTCAACCAAATTGAGCGCATTGCTGAAGCTTGTCAACGATTAGCGGCTGTTGGGACACGAGTTTCTTTGTTTATTGATGCCTCACATGATCAAATTGATGCGGCAGCGCGTGTGGGGGCGCCAGCGATAGAAATTCATACAGGTCATTTTGCTGATGCCTCAGATGCTCAACTCCGTCAACAAGAATATCAACGCATTCTCACGGCTGTCAAGCATGGCGTAGATGCTGACTTACAGGTGAATGCGGGGCATGGTCTCAATTATCACAACGTTGCTGATATTGCTATCATTCCTAATGTGTGCGAATTAAATATTGGTCATGCGATTGTGGCGCGTGCCTTGTTTAGCGGTTTTGCTGAAGCGGTGCGAGAAATGAAGCGTTTGATGGTTGAGGCGCGGTATTTGTTGACGGCTAAGCCGTGAGGGATTTTGGAGTCCAAACTTAGCACGGGCACAATTTGCGCTTTTGTCTGCTGTCATTTCGACCAGCGGGAGAAATCTCACCAGCGGGAGAAATCTTGGAGCGGCTAAAGATTTCTCCCGTTGGTCGAAATGACAGATTTCTCCCGTTGGTCGAAATGACAGAT
>LUTY01001164.1 GCA_001640045.1 Candidatus Thiomargarita nelsonii
CGAAATTCCAATAAGAAACGAAACTAAATTTAACAGAAAACTCAAAGCGATTGCATTCGATAGCGGTATTTTACAAAGGATTCGATACGCCAATCCTTCGATGATTACAATCAAGGTTTCATAACCATATAAGCGAATGACATGATCAAGCTTAATTAAGGGCAAAGTGTACCAGAAAACCGTATGAGTCACGACGTTAACAACTAGGGCGGTAATGACATTTTTTTGTATGTCGTTTCTACTTCTGGCACACTTTATTCCTCCAGCTGCTATAGAAAAGATAAGCATCCCCATACTTTCTGTGAGGAGTGTCACTAAAAGTGAGATAATATGAGCTTCAAACATTTTTAGTGTGCTATTTACTGCACCACAGACATTCATTAATTTTAGTTTGAGGATCGTCTTTACAATTTTTTTCTTGTTGCCGACAAACACCTCTTCTTAAGATGGAGCAAGTATAACCTGCCGCTGTACAACTGTCACCTTCATTTTTACCGTCACAAGCCCACCAAGGTGCTGGGACATTTCCCATTAAGATTAAAAACACAAATAGACTTATAATTGCCATAAAATATTTTTTTGTCATAGTCAATCCTAGAAATTGTTATGCTGAATAGCTAAATACTCTATAACGCAACAATACTATTTGCTATTTACCGTTTAGTTTGTGACGGTGCTCAGTATATTCAATCGTCCAAAATAAATTTTGGACTCCATCGGGACAATATATGAAATCAAACACCATCTTATCCCCCGAACAAATGGAAGATCGTTTAGACGAATTTCTCATTTCCGTTCTTTCTTCACGGCGTACCGCCGCCGGTGTCGCACAAATGCTTGCGACTTGTGATCGCTCACAACAAGAATTTGTTCTACAGTGGGTCAAGCGAATTGCCAGTAGTAATGCTGAAATGGCTTATCAATTTGCCAGTC
>LUTY01001175.1 GCA_001640045.1 Candidatus Thiomargarita nelsonii
GTTGTGTGTTTGTACATTAAAACCGAATTTTTCAAGGACCCTGCTTTAGGAGCAAGGTGCTGATAATGCATCGGGTCTCATTGGCGGAAGGGGGGTGGTGGGTTTCGCTATCGCTCTACCCACCCTACATCACCCAGGCTACGCTTGCTGACCAATTATTAGGTTATGTGGTTCCCACGTTGGTGCGTGGGAACGATAAAATATTTTACTTGCTGGGTTGAGCGTTCTTCTTGGTTTTTGTCAATTTCCAATACTGACCACTAAAGTTACCGGTTGTGGCTAAAATGGGTCGATTGTTGTTTTTACCGTCATTGACGATATCCAAAGATTTACCGTCGCCTTGCGTCACACTCAGCTTGTGGAATTTGTGTCACTGAGGCACAGTCGGTTGGCGCATCGCAATTAGTTTGAGTCGTTGCCCATTCTGAGTCTTTTTCGTCAAGAAAGGCGATCAGTTCTGGATCATCAGGAATTGTTAGGCAGTTGTTATTTAATTTCAGGTAATCGAGTGGGAGTGTCATTAACCGAATGGGGATAGAGCCGCTCAGTTGGTTTTCAGACAGAACGAGACCCCTCAAATCGCTCAAATTGCCCAATTCACTTGGGATTGGGCCAGTGAGTTGGTTTTCATGCAGCCCGAGCAGCGTCAAATGGCTCAAATTGCCCAATTCACTTGGGATTGAGCCGCTCAGTTGGTTTTCAGACAGATTGAGCTCCGTTACATGTCCATCGCTGCATGTGACACCAATCCAACTACAAGGCGTATTTGTCTCATTCCACCCCGTCTTATCTGACCAATTAGGCCCATTAGTACTATTATAGAAAGCAACAAGGGCTTCACACTCAGCTTGTGGAATTTCTGTCACTGAGGCACAATCTGTTGCCGCATCGACTTGAAACGGTATCACAGCGAATAGTACAAGCGTTAGGCACCATAAAGCATTTTGGAAAATCTTATTTTGTTTCATTTTTTATACCTCATTGAGTTTGCCCTAACATCATCGCCTCGCAAAAGTAAAAGGCGATAGCGCATCGTGGCGTGTATTGTGGAAAAATCGTTGTGTGATGAAATATGATCACTTTTTCTATCAGATTTACCCATTGAACGATCGCAGGGCAGATTATATTTTTTTTTAATCAATAAGTCAATAAACCTTTTATTTAGTACAACGAATTTAAGGAATAAACGAAAAATACTATAGGTGAGCGAGTGACCTCGCATAATGAATCTCGTCTGGTTGGGTAGATTAGCCTGGCAAACCAGCAAGAGCAGGGTGTGTCCTATGCACCATTTTTCCTGTTATTCTCGTTCCTTTGCTACAGCGTTGGAATGCGTATTGTTTTGCTATAGCAGAACCATTTTATTAACGAGATTTCGCATCGATCCAAGAAAATTATTCTACCATGCCGAAAAAACACATCATGCCCCTGCTTGCCCAACCAACACTTTAGAAAGATACCAAATAGCCTGATTTGCTCTTGTTCAACCGGAGCCAGAGTTGGTTTCCATGCAGCCTGAGACTCGTCAACTGGCTAAAATTGCCCAATTCACTTGGGATTAAGCCAATGAGTCGGTTGCGCTCCAGCCGGAGAGCTATCAAATGTCCACCACCACATTCGACACCATACCAACTGCAAGGAGTAGTTGTCACATTCCACCCTGTGTTCCTCAGCCAATAAGCACCACCAGTACTCTTATAAAAAGCACCACTCAATGTTCAAGTTAGAGTTTTCTAATAGATTAAATATACTCCAGACTTTAACACACTTAATCGTGTGTTTTTTTTGGAAAATTGATTTGGTAACCAGTCTGGTTGCACTTTTAGCAATGAATATATACGCTTGACATTAGATGATATTATTGAGGAATATGCAGAATCTTTCCGCTGAGAGATATCTGGTAAACTTTCTAACCACTCTTTCCACTTCACGCCAGTTCTACCAAAGTCCTTCTTGGTAATATTTTTGAGGTGATAATATGCTCTGTTACTGACAGAGGTGTCTGGGTACTCAAGGGACTGGATAAGTAACAAAAGGGCTTCTCTTTTATGAGCTAAAACATCGTCGCGTATTTTCCGGAAATGACCTTTAGGTTCTAAATCTTCACCATAAGAGGGAGATTTGGGATTGGTAAGCAAATATCCCAAAACATCTACGCCATGTAAACTAACCCACCACGACGAAGTATCTTTAACTTTTTTCGCAATATCTTTATATGAGGAAAAAGGACGTACAGCACGCCTTGTTGGAATGCCCCAAAGATAGATACCACCGGCACGAGACCGATTAGAAGGCAATTCTCCATTTTTTATCACTTTTTGCTTTTCTGGTATGTAAGTATAATAATAATAGTGTTCATATATACATCCCGCAGGACAATCTCCCCTTCCATGTTTAAACACAAAATGCCAATGTTTACCTTTTTGAATAAGAAATATTTCGTATCTATCTCCAACAATACCATTAGTCTCCACATATGCTACTTCAGGTATTGTTTCGTACATTTTTGAAAGAACCGAAATATCCATTGGATATTGGAACTCTACAATTAAGAAGTCAAAAACAAGCCGTATTGAAGCTGCCTTATATTTAGCGTTAAATTCATCTAGCCTCTGAATTCCAGTTTTACCCTCGACATATTCCGAAAAATTCTTCTCGACAATTTCGGCCTTTCTTTCAAATATCTTTTTGGCATCTTTTGTGAGTCCTATAATCAAGCTATTTAATGCATGTTGTCCGTCGGAGTGTATTTGGCCTACTTCGGGATATTCGGACTGAATGGTTTTCAAAGCCTTGACAATTTTAACTATGAGCCTTTCATTTACAAATCCATCTTTACTTGATCCCTGGGATAGGGCTATTGCGTCAAGTTCCAGCCGTGTATATTTACTCTTGAGGTATTTTTTTGTGGAGGTATTCTCCTCAATGGAACCACTACCTTCGTCGCTAGATATTACTTGACAATTCACCGCTACACTTAGCAACGCCATTAGGCTGAGGATTAGAATTTTCTTTAACATATTTACTTACTGTTCGTTCATTTTTTGATGGGTTAGACAAAATGGTTTTCCACAAGTTGTGTGTCAATTGTTGAAGGAAAGCCAAGCCAGTTCAAAAGACGTTGTTGTAGCTCATTAAGAGGAGTCAAATAGCAAGTGTAGGGTGCATCCTACGTACCTTTTTAGGTATCAGTGTAGATCAGGCGTGGAAAAATGGTGCGTAGGACGCACCCTACGCTCGCTATCAATGAACGTCTAAAGGATTTTCCGCCAGAGGCGATTGAAGAATATTTGTCCAAACTCAAGCAGAAATAACAGCGAG
>LUTY01001166.1 GCA_001640045.1 Candidatus Thiomargarita nelsonii
AGCGTGGCTCCACGACGACCATAAGCAAAGTTCACAATAAATTGGTTGCTATCCGCCATTGATGCTCAGTGGATTGTCAAGGGGATGAATAAGGCGGGTAGTCGCGTCAATATTATCATCCTTGATGCTTGCCGCAATAATCCGTTTCGTGGATTTTTTCGTTCACAAGAGGGCTTAGCCGCTATGCATGCGCCGGATGGGACTATCATAAGTTATGCCACTGCCCTGGGTAAAAAGGCCTCCGATGGTGAGGGACGCAATGGATTATACACAGAACAGTTACTGGCTGCTATCCAAACGCCGGGCTTGAGCATTGAAAAGGTCTTCAAACAAACGGCTACTGGTGTTAAGCAGAAGAGTGGAGGTCAACAAGTGCCTTGGGTGTCCACTTCGCTGACGGGAAAGGATTTTTGTTTTACCCTTTGCCAGCAAGCGCCATCTGTTGATATTTCACAACTGTTGCATATGTGCAAGATGCATTATAAAGCCAATCACTTAACCAGTGGTCGAGGTGGGACAGCTTTGGCGTGTTATGAAGAAGTGTTAAAAAAAGAACCGCTGAATCTGGAAGCGGTGGCGGGCATAGAAAAAATTGAGGCGCGTTATATCAGTTGGATAAAGAGGGCTTTGGATAGTGGCCAAACGGAGCGAGCGAAACGGTATTTGGCGAGTTTACGCTTAGTGAATCCTGAATCACCGCAATTAGTTGATTTTGAGGCGCGGTTGCAAGCCTCTTTGAGCCAAATTTCACGGAAAGCCGAATCCTCAGTTAATAAAAAAGTGTTCCGTGATCGCTTAAAAGATGGCAGCTTGGGGCCTGAAATGGTGTGGATACCCGCCGGTTCATTTAGGATGGGCAAAAAAAACCTCAGAGATTTGGCAAACCTCTGAGGTTTAGTTTTTTTTATTTGTAACTACTCAGCCTCTCGTT
>LUTY01001167.1 GCA_001640045.1 Candidatus Thiomargarita nelsonii
GCGTCGAAGCCTATAAAGTTTATCGGGGTAAAGAGTCATATTTATCCCGTTTAATGGCACACAGCTTTTACGATTTATTTGGTATTCTATCGGGGATGAATATTAAAAATCACTCCGATTTTAAACTATTGGATCGCAAAGTGGTAGAAGCCTATTGTGCGATGCCAGAAAAAAAGCGTTTTTTTCGGGGTATCATTCATTGGCTAGGTTTTTCATCAGCACAAATACCCTTTGAAGTGCCTGAACGTCAGCATGGTGTCACGGCTTGGTCACGTTTTAAATTGTTCAAATTTTCCTTCACTGCCCTCACGAGCTTCTCGACGGCGCCATTACAGATTATTACTTTTTTGGGCGTATTATGCTTTATTATTAGTTTTATAATAGGTAGTCTCGCCTTGTACCATAAATATATGGGAAGCGCGGTGAGTGGATTTACAACTGTCATCTTGCTGATTCTTATTATTGGCAGTCTGTTAATGATAGCCCTTGGCGTGATTGGTATTTACATCGCGCATATTTATGATGAAGTCAAACGACGACCGGATTATTTAATAGATTGGAAAAGGAGCCACCTTAACAATGGCAAAAACAAAAAATATTTTATTTAAACTCTTAGTCATTATAAGCATTATTTCCATCTGGGTATGGTATTCCCATCCCATCTTTGAGTTAACTTTTAAAGATGATGATGCCCATATTATGCGAGTGGCATTGACTTATCCTTGGTACGCTTTTTTGACGGAACCTTTTGCTTATCAAGAGTTATCAACGGCTCATTATACGCCTTGGGTGTTATGGAGTTACCAATTTGATCTGTTTCTAGCAAAGGGGGTAAACCCGCAGGTTTTTTTTATACATCAATGGATTGCCATCACTTTATTGATCTGTTTGCTAAGTATATTGGCTTGGCGTGTATCAGGACAGGTGACG
>LUTY01001168.1 GCA_001640045.1 Candidatus Thiomargarita nelsonii
CCTGCGTTTTGGGCATCAGGCGCAACAAGGTTTCAATACAGGAGTTGGGCATGTCGCCTGCTTTTAAAAGCACAGCAACTACCGCTAATGCGCCTTGGATATTTTGGTGTACTAGATGTATCACCATATCCGTCCGTTTGCCATTAATCGCTTCTTCGCTGGGAGTGTGGAAATGGAATTGTACCAATTGATAGGCGTTATCTCCTATTTTCAAAGTACCCGCTGCGGTTACCTGAATCGTATGCCCGTTGTTTTCAATGATCAGCGGAATCGGGTGATAGTTAAAGATCAGTGGGGGTAAGTCAGCTTTAATGCTGTTGGTAATGTCAATCGGTGATTGTTGTTTACCGCTGCCGCACAAGGCATATTCTTCAGATAAACAGTCCCAATAGGCGGGTCCGGTTTTCCCTTCGTAACCCCAGTGATCCTTTTCGGGCACAATTGGCAAGTGGAATAACCGCTGGGCGGCGCTGGCTAGTTTTTTATAAATCATCGTTGTTTTTCCTCGGTTTAGGTGTCCTGATAAGGGAAAGTTTCTATCATGCCACAACGTCGCTTGTTGATGCAATAGATGGATGGCTGCCAAGGCGGTACATCAGACATTACCATTTGCCAGAGCCCACCGCGAATACCCAGATAAGGGCTGATATGACAGTCACAACTATAGAAATCTTCAACAAAATCCACCAAAGGTGATTTGCGGTTTGAAAATGAGTGAGGAGATAAGTCAAATTCGATGATTAAGTTGTTATGGTGGTGAGTACAACTAATGCTTGACAACGAATAAAACCGTTTGTCTACCTCATGGTTAATTTTATTTTATCGTTCCCAAACTTTCAACTTTCGTTCTGGAAGGCATGCCGACACGGAGCAGGACGCGGAGCGTCCAAGCAGGCATTCCCACGCAGAGCGTGGGAACGAGAAAA
>LUTY01001169.1 GCA_001640045.1 Candidatus Thiomargarita nelsonii
CCCTACAAACCTTATGTTTTGGAATTGTTCCAAACTAAACAGAAAGTCAAATTTACCTACCATGATCCCATCATTAATTTTCTCTATACGAATGGAATCGTGGATGTTGAACGAGTGGGCTTAGGTAAAAATTATGTGAAATTTCCTTGCCCATACATACAAAAGCAATTGTTCAACTATTTTGCCAGAGAACTGTATCATGAAATGGATGGCTTATATGGTCCATTTGAGGATTTATCAGATACGATTACTGATAACAATCTAAACCTCCGTCAATTATTGGTGAGATATGAGCAATATTTGCAAGCCAATCGAAATATGGTGTTAAAAAATGCACCACGTCGTCAAGATGATTTACGTGTGTCTTCGGGCCGTCTTTCATTTTCATCTTTATCTCTATATTGTCAGTTTTCTCCGCAGTTATGAGGCACAAGTTTATCCAGAATTTCCGACAGGTAATGGGCAAATTGATTTGTTGATACATTATGCAGGGCAATTGTTTGGTTTAGAGTTAAAGAGTTTTGCTGATAAACGTCAATATAGTAATGCACTGACTCAAGCCGTTAAATATGGAAAACGCTTAGGGGTATCGGAAATTTGGTTAATCTTATTTATTGAAAGCGTTGATGACACAAATCGCCAACGGTTTGAAGTCGATTACATGGAAGGGAGTGTCACCGTGCATCCTCAGTTTGTGCAGACGGGAAGTGTTTTATTTGATCTGAAATCCTAAATTTTAAATGAGGCTCTTGCAAAACTCGTTAGCCTTTTACCAGATAATTATATTTTCTGCGGATGAGGCAAGGAATATTTGATTTATGATGCTCATTCATTAAACAAAGCCATCAATTTTGAATTTAATGCGTGCCATGCAGGAGGAAAAAAGTTGTGAATATTCAATACGAAGTTAATGGCATATCGTGCCG
>LUTY01001170.1 GCA_001640045.1 Candidatus Thiomargarita nelsonii
TGGCATGAACGCCCTCTGCGCCTTTATCTAATCCATAAGCGACAGCAGCAGCGGTGGGTTCATTAAGCAGGCGCAGCACATTTAAACCCGCTAATCTCGCTGCATCTTTGGTCGCTTGGCGTTGTGCGTCGTCAAAATAGGCGGGCACCGTAATCACGACACCGGTTAATTCGCCACCCAAGGTTTTTTCAGCGCGTTGTTTGAGAGTATTGAGAATATCCGCTGAAATTTGCACAGGGCTGCGATCCCCGACAACGGTGCGAATCATCGGCATTCCTTGCTCTTCATTTTCTACAAAATCGTAGGGTAAGCGTGTGCCGGTGGTTTTGACATCTTTAAGTCCGCGCCCCATCAAGCGTTTAACGGAGGCAATGGTGTTGAGGGGATCGATATTGGCTTGCGCCTTAGCAGCATAACCCACTTGTGGTGCAGCGTCTTTAGCATAATGCACGATTGAAGGTAATAAATGTTGTCCTTCGTTATCGGCAAGCGTTTCTGCTAATCCACTGCGCACTGTGGCAACGAGAGAGTTGGTTGTTCCTAAATCAATACCGGCAGCGAGTTTGTGTTGATGTGGGGCAGCAGATTGCCCCGGTTCGCTGATTTGCAAGAGTGCCATAAAAAATCCCCATATTAAATAAGTTCTTCTTCCAGTCTCAAGGCTTCTTCATGTAAGCGCGTGAAAAATTGGAATTGACGCACAGAGTCATGAGCAGCTTGCCAATTTTCTTGTGCAAATTGTTGGCTTAATGTGTCAATCAAGCTTTGCATCTCTTTTTCAATGCGATTTAAAAAGGCATCAATAGGTAGCCTTTTTTGCTTGATATCGGCGAGTTCTTCGCGCAAATCCATTTGTGTCATTAAAAATTCGCCATCCATGATGCCATCGTTTTGATCTATTCCCTGCAATTGCAACAAATAACCGG
>LUTY01001171.1 GCA_001640045.1 Candidatus Thiomargarita nelsonii
AGGCTGGTGAGCGTTAAAGGGTGCTTTTCTCCTAACACCTCTTTACTAAGACGATAGCTTTTTTCAGCTAAAGGCAATGCCTCAGACAATAGCCCTAATCCTTGGGAAATGACAGACAAATTACTCAGAATTAAGATCGTTAAAATGTGCTTTTCTCCTAACACCTCTTTACTAAGCGGGTAGCCTTTTTCTAACAAAGGCAATGCCTCAGATAAGTGGCCTAAGTCTTGGTAAACCATAGCCAACTCGTTCATGTTTAACAAAGTGTTAGGGTGTTTATCACCTAACAGACTTTTTCTAATATGGTAGCCTTTTTCATACAAAGGCAAAGCCTCTTCTAAAAGTTCTAAGTCATTGTAAATTTTTGCTAAATGTTTCATACTTAATAGCGTGTCAGGGTGCCGTTCTCCGAAAATATCCTTTCTGATCTGGAACGCTTTTTCGGCCAAGGGCAGGGCTTCTTTAAAAAGTCCAAGTTGATAATATTGCTCAACTTGGTCATTATAATCTTTAGCCAATTTTAGCTGCTCTTTTTGCTCAGCCGAGAGTGATTCGTCAGTTCCCGATTGAGACGAATCAACAAGCTGCACAGTCTGTTCGACCACTGGCGGCGGTGGAAACGCTATGGGCTGAGGCTCTGCATCCGCAGATGCCGGTTGAGGAGAAGATTGGGGGGCTTTAGAAGCGGTTTTTTCTTGCTCAGCAGATAGAGATTCATCTACCACTGGGGGCGATTCTTGAGACGCGATGGAGTGAGGAGTGGCAGCCGCAGGCTCTGGTTGAGGAGAAGATTGGGAAACATTCACGCTTTCCGGCATCTGGGAACATGAGCTGGTTAAGCCCAAGCAAATTATCCAGATAAATAGTTTGAGTTTCATTGTTATCTCCTATCAAGTTAAGTGGATTATTTTAACATTTATGATGAA
>LUTY01001172.1 GCA_001640045.1 Candidatus Thiomargarita nelsonii
TCGACCAATAATCTGCGCCTATGGACAGCAAAATCTTCACGCGACTTTGATTTGCAATATTTCAGTGAAGGTAACTATATTAAAGCGGTAGAGGATAAAAACCACTCAGAAAATCTTTCCAAGGTTTTATATCCTGAGGACACCCATCAGATGGGGCGCGAATTGCGCTTACGTCAGGAGTATTTTTTTGTCTCCGCCTCCCTACAGGATATTATCCGCCGTTACCTAGCTAAACACGACGACATTCGGGGATTGCCGGATAAAATTGCGATTCAACTCAACGATACCCATCCGGCGTTGGCTATTCCTGAATTGCTACGCATTGACAAAAATAATTAATCGCTAAATCAATTAGTTAAAAATCATTTTTCAAGTTATATAAAACCTCAAAAAATGCCGCTAATAATTTGAATTTACAAATGAATTAATTTGTCAATGCGTAAGTCCTATGGCATTGTCAATCCCACTAATATGAGTATGTATATTTAAATATGATCTAAAAAATGGGTGATGTCAAAAAAAATTTGCCTAAAAATAGCCGCAATAGTTTTAAATATTTGAAAATATTATAAATAAAATTTTAGCCTCAAGGGGTAAAAACCCCTTAGTAACGTTTACAAGTGATTTAGGATGTCTATATTCTCTTGAGGAAATTGAGGAAAATATCATGTCAGCAATAATGATTGAAGACATTTCTCCTGAACTATATGCCAAACTTGAACAACAAGCGAGGCATTACCATCGCACCATAACGCAACAAGTTATCACCGAACAAGCGATGACACAACAACATCCAACCCAATCGCCACCCACACCGATAGAGCTTGGTGTGAGACCTGATTCTGAATGGGTTTATGTGAAATATCTTGAGATAACAATTTTATTGACAATTATTGACATGACCACGTTGCCGTGGACATTTCAA
>LUTY01001173.1 GCA_001640045.1 Candidatus Thiomargarita nelsonii
ATCCTTTATGGTTGCCCTGACTGGTATATTCTATAAAATTGCTAACAGTTGGCGTATAGAAAGGAGTGACGATATGAGCGAAGTAATCGACTTTGAAGATAAGGTGCTTGAAGAAAAGGAGGGGCGAAAAATGCCTTCAAAAAAACATAGCATAACCCAGACTAACATAACTGGCTTGCTTTTCAATGATAAAAGGTTCACAACCTTTGTTGAATTGAGTTTAGATGCCAGCCCAATCGACTTGAGTCAGTTTGGGCTTAAAGCTAAGGATGAGCTTATACCAGATGTATGTGTTTACTTAGAACCGCCGCCGGTTGATGATAAACTGGGAAGTGATGAGGTGCGAGTCACTCAAATTCCTGATTTGGCAATCGAAGTACTATCACCTAGTCAAACTGTGAATGAGCTTCTTAAAAAGATTGATGCTTTTTTTGCACTGGGGGTTAAATCGTGTTGGTTGATGATGCCCTCTTTAGAGGAAATCCGGGTTTTCTCTCAATTAAAGTGCTATAAAAACTTTGATATGAATGTCACCGAGATTATTGATGAAGTAATGGATATTCGTTTGCCTATCCAAAAAGTGTTCAAATGGCGATCCAAAGAGGTTTAAAAGGCAATTTAATCCATTTTCTCGTTCCGCTGCGATCAAAAGGGCAACCACAAGGGATTGCCCGTGGTACTTGCCTCGATCATACAGCTCCTCCCGGGATGGATAACTTTCTTGAGAATCTTTTAATGGTTTTGCAGGGCGCGACAAATAATCTTGCATAGCGGCGGCATACGCCTCATCCTGTTGTGATGGGGTTGAATGTGTTTCCACTCGCCAATTTTACAATAGGATGATATGATCGCGATGGATAAGTCAAAAGCTAACCAAAGCACAATGCCATTTCGTGCCGGGCGAACACGCCGGTTCGCCCCTAC
>LUTY01001174.1 GCA_001640045.1 Candidatus Thiomargarita nelsonii
TGTGACTATATCTAAACTCGTATCGTCCCCCCATCGACGTTTCCATGAAGGAGTCAAGTCGATAGAAGACATGGGGGTGCCATCATGCCTGCCACTGCTCGTATGCACGCCGTTGAAATACCATGATTCGCCGATGTGCCATGGAAATTGCATGAGCCAAGGCGGCAGTGCCGTATATTTATCCCTAAGCTTTGGTGCTTGCTCAAGTGTGCTGGGAAATAAGTGGCCAAACACAATGATAAAATCGGATGTATCGCCTAACAGGCGGACTAATGCGTAGCTGGCTGCGGAAACCTTTTGAGTGTCAGCTATATCACCGCTCGCACCTAAGTGGTCATAGAAATCGGAGAAAAGCCGCGATAAGACATCCTTCACCTGTGCCGAAAATCCCTGTTTTTTCGAGAGAACACCGAGAGGTTGCTCTATCACTGCCGGATTTGTCGGATCGCTTATAAGCCCTGTCTGCATCTCGATGAGCGTCATAATCACTTGGGGATTGATGCTGAAATAGCTTGACCAGTGCGAAATGATTTCAGCATAATTTTTGAGAGGTGGCGCGAGATAGTTTTCTAAATCAAATCCCAACAAGTCTGGTCCATAAACAAAATGGTGGTTGGAAATCAAATTGTGCGGCTTCGAGACGAGAATATCAGTTTGATTGTGCTGATCTGCCAAGCAAATCAGTTGGAAGCCAAGGAGCAAGAGCCCTGTCAAAAGCCGCATTCGCCAGTTTGAAAACTTGCAAGCGTGGTTCATATCAGTTATCAGTTATCAGTTATCAAAGGCAAGATGGAGCGTACTTTAAAACTTGGAGTCCAAGATTTATTTTGGGCGTCTGCCCAAGATAAATCTTGGACGCCTACCTACCGTCAAATGTGGGGTTTTGGCAACCCTATAGGAGGTTGTTCCCCAGATAGAGAAAC
>LUTY01001184.1 GCA_001640045.1 Candidatus Thiomargarita nelsonii
GGACGCAGAGCGTCCCTGAATGCATGATCTCCGCTTCGCTCCGTTACTGCGTTTCCCACGCAGAGCGTGGGAACGAGAGGCGGAGTAGTTACTTATCTTTTTAAATTAATATGATTATTAACCTAGAACCGACTAAAAATGTAGGAAAATTTGCATTTCTACACTTGGGATTTAGACCCTTTTTCATTGGCGCAAGCAGTTTTGCTTTTTTATCCATGTTGATATGGATGGCTTTATACGTTTTTGGATGGCAGTTCGATTTCAGCCCCTTATCCTCGTTCACATGGCATGCTCATGAAATGATTTTTGGATACACCATAGCTGTTATCGCTGGCTTTTTATTGACTGCTGTAAAAAACTGGACGGGCAGACAAACACTTCATGGCTATCCGCTATTATTATTATTTTTGCTGTGGTTGTTGGCGCGAATTCTGCCTTTTTTTGGTGCTTGGAATTTGATGGCTGTCATTGACAATTTATTTATTTTGTCTCTCTGCATTTCAATATTTTGGCCACTATTGAAAGCCAAACACTGGAAAAGTGTTGGTCTCGCGTCGCTAGTATTATTACTCATGATCAGCAATATTGTATTTTATTTAGGATTGTTTGGGTACTTGTCTAATGGCACATATTATGGTTTATATAGTGCCTTATATCTGATTCTCGCCTTGATTTTTATCATGGGAAGAAGGGTGATCCCATTTTTCATAGAAAAAGGGGTGGGTTATCCTATTGAGTTAAAAAACTGGAAATGGGTTGATCAAAGTCATCTTATTATTTTCTTGGTATTCGCGATAGCGGATATGATCGTGCCCTATTCCTATCTAACGGCGGGGCTGGCTGGATTATTATTTATAATTCATACTGTTAGATTGGTTGGCTGGTACACACAAGGTATTTGGAAAAAGCCTTTGTTGTGGATTCTCTATTTTGCTTATGCTTTTATCGTCCTTGGGTTCGCGCTTAAAGTGTCAATTGTTATTGCTGGAACCTTCAATTATATCGCCGTTCATGCTTTTACACTTGGCGGCATCGGGATGATGACGATTGGGATGATGGCGCGAGTTTCGCTGGGACATACGGGTAGGAATGTATTTGAGCCACCTGGATCATTGTTCTGGATTTTTGTGCTGATCTTTTGTGGTAGCATAGTCAGAGTCCTTTTCCCTTTGATAGATATTTCATTGTATGTGTATTGGATAGCCTTATCTCAGATTTTTTGGATATTAGCCTTTGGTGGATTTTTGTACGTTTATTTTCCTATGCTGATTTATCCAAGAATTGATGGGCATTATGGTTAGGGGCAACCACAAGGGATTGCCCCTACATATTCGCCTATTGTAGGGGCAATCCTTTATGGTTGCCCATGCAATCCTTTATGATTACCCTGGTATATTATTATTTGGGAGATGAGTCTGTTATGAGTAAAAAATATAGTCACCCGATTGCACAATTACTGACTTATGGAGATTGCCGTGAAGTTGGCAACTCTTTTGATAAATGGCCGAATTATCTGGAATTGGGCTTGACTGAAGAACATATTCCCCAATTGATTCAAATGGCACTCGATGAGGAGCTGAATTGGGCGGATTCTAAAAGTTTGGAAGTCTGGGCACCCGTACATGCGTGGCGTACTCTGGCTCAACTTCGGGCTCAAGCCGCTATAAAACCCTTGTTGGCTCTCTTGTCGCTAGATGATGATAACGAGTGGGTTGGCGAAGAACTCCCTTATGTTTATGGCATGATAGGGGGAGAAGCGATACAACCATTGGCGGAATATTTGGCGGATGAATCGCATCGTCTTGAGCCGCGTCTTACCGTTACTTCTTGTTTAGAACGAATTGGTAAGATGCAGCCAGACTCACGGGCAAATTGTGTGTCGGTTTTGACCCAACAACTTGAAAAGTTTAGTGCTAATGATTCAGAACTTAACGGTTTTTTAATTTCTTCGCTGGTCGATTTAAAAGCACTGGAATCTCTCGATACTATCAAAAAAGCTTATGAGCAGGAGTGCGTTGATTATACTGTCTTGGGTGATTATGAAGATGCAGAAATTTTGATGGGCGTTAGAAAAACACGTTCAACTGAGCCTGATTATCCGACTTTAGCTGATAAACATCCTTGGATGAAACAAGTGATCGTCAATAAAAAACGGCAGTCTTCGGTGGTACAACAAAAGTCCAAAGTTGGGCGGAATGCTCCTTGCCCCTGTGGGAGTGGTAAAAAATATAAGAAATGTTGTTTGGTGAAATTCGTGGCTTGAGTTTGTATTTGCCTCGCCACCGTCATCTGCCACGCCGCTGGTATTTCGGAGTCCAAGATTTATCTTGGACTCAAATTTCACGATACAGATTTTCCAGTCTGCACAAACAGAGGACACACAGTCACACTCGTTTCAGCATCAACATAATCTATCTCAAATTTTTTTCGATTCGCCTCATCCACCTTCTCAATAAACAGCACTAAGCCTATCTCTGTCAAACCCAACTGTTTCCCATATTTTGCCGCTTGGCTCAAGGCTTTATTATATTCCCGTTGGTTAGCAAAACTTTTCAGCTCAAGTCCAAACAATTGTCCAGCATAATATATCAACAAATCAATTTTGCCGTTACCGGTTGGAAACTCTGGCTGAACGACTCCCTCATAACTTCGCAAAAAACTCGCCAGATACAGACTAAAATGAAAAACCGCCTCATGCACCCGCAAATCATTCTTGCGAAGGGGGGCATTTTTCAACAACCAATGTCGATTGGCTTGTAAATACTGCTCATATCGGCATAAACATCTTCAAAATCACTTATCGTAATCGGTTGATCGGTAGCCTGATTGTAAGTTTCAGTTAACAACTCCCCAAACCAGCAAGTGAGGCCTGATTGTCCCTGAAACGAAGTAACGGAGCTTGCGACGTTCAACTCATACCAGATGCGTGTTACCACCTCTGGGTTAATCGGCTGTCCGCTTTCTCGTTCATACCATTTGAACAGATTGTCCACTTCAACAAAGCTTAGGTTGGGGACGTGCAAACTGCGTTGGACATTAAAGGGGGAACCCGTCACATTTTCCACTCCCAAAACGGCTCGGACACCGATCAAGGCGACACCATGCAATAGATAATCCTTATCTGCGCTTGGTTTGTCGCTCTGATATTGACGACTGATGTAAATATTCCGGAACACGCCTACCAATTCACTGATCGCATTTTCAGGCAAAGCATCAAATTCATCTAGGAGCAAAATGAGGGGTTTGGTGAGTACGCCCTTTTTAAACCCAATGCCATATCGTGCCGCCTAAAAATCAGACCTACGAGGAGACCCATACCT
>LUTY01001176.1 GCA_001640045.1 Candidatus Thiomargarita nelsonii
CTTGTATTGGTCACTGAATTCGGTGGTGAACGCATCCTGGAAGAATTGGAAGATGACCCACTACCACGCATTTGTTGAATTTGTCCTGTATAATCCTGGAACATGAATAATCTACTATTACTCGCTATTAACCTCACTCGCCGCTGCAATCTCGCCTGTCAGCATTGCTACCTAGATGCAAAAACGCTACAACAGGGCAGCCCGAATGAACTCTCAACTGAAGAAGTCTGTGGAATATTAGATGACATTGCCCAGCGCAGCACCGAAACAATGGTCGTACTGACAGGCGGAGAGCCGCTAGTGCGTCCTGATTTAGAAGTATTGAGTGCTCACGGGGCTGAACTGGGACTACCTATGGTCATAGGCACTAACGGCGTACTGCTCACCGAGCGGCGCGTCAAATCTCTCAAAAAATCGGGGGTTTTAGGGGTAGGCATTAGCTTAGATTCCCTTGATCCCACTTTTCACGATACTTTTCGAGCCGTACCAGGCTCATGGGCTAAAACCATGGCAGGTATTGAAAATTGCCGCCGTCACGCTTTATCATTTCAAATTCATTTTTCAGTGACAGACAATAATGCGGACGAATTGCCCGCGATGATTGATTTTGCGCGTGGCTGCGGAGCACGAGTGTTCAACGTCTTTTTTTTAGTCTGCACCGGGCGTGGACAATTCATGTCCGATATTAGTGCGGCACGATATGAAGAAGTGCTGAAATATTTGATTGAGGCTCAAAAAAATAATCAAGATATGATTATTCGCTCTCGCTGTGCGCCCCATTTTAAACGCATCGCTTATCAACAACAGCCCGATTCGCCGCTGAATAGGATTAGCGGCAACGAAGGTGATGGATGTATTGCAGGCACGCCAACAAAAAATCAATCATTTTTTCAGAGGGCATCTGCTTTTTTAAACCTCCACC
>LUTY01001177.1 GCA_001640045.1 Candidatus Thiomargarita nelsonii
ATGAGTGAACTGATGCGTATTAAAGCATTGAAGGATAACAATGCTGGCTGAAAATAGTCGTGCCGGAAAGTGACTAATACTTTGAGTTCTCGTCAAGTAGCTGTACCTGCGATAAAAAAAACGTTGAACAAATGCATGGGTGCATAACTCTACCCATCCGACGCTCGGTATAATACAAAAGCTCGTAGGTTGGGCAGTGGGTTAGCTAAGCCCCTTATGTCGCCATAAGGGACTCGCCTTGCCCACCCTGCATGAGAGTTTCCAGCTCACACGGCCCGAAGGCTTCTTCTGATACGTGGGGATCAAATGCAATTCCACATTTTAGGCGTTCATTTTTGACTGTATTTTGCACGCCTGCTTTTTTGAGGTTGTCGAAAATAAAAAGTCAAAATCAAAACCAGACCTGGCAGGTTGAAAAGAAAACCTGCCAGGTCAAAGTCACAACCAATATCTGGTTTTGACTTTGATTTTGACTTTGACCTGGCAGGTTTGGGTTTAACCTGCCAGGTCTGGTTTTGACTTTTTTCTTCAATTGGTTGATCGTAAAGGGTTTCGGTGTCGGAGTGTTTGGCTATTGTGTCATCTATTTCCTTTTGGCGTTGTTGTCTAATTTCCCACCATTGTGCTAATAAGTCTTTTGCCTTTTTAGTCCATTCCTTTTGTGATTCTCTGGGAATTTCCCATTCTTGCCATTTTTGTTTGAGTTGGGTGTTTAGTTGTTGTTGTATGGGTTGTAGTTTTGTTTGCCATTTGCTGTGAATGGTGTCTATTTGGTCGTTGTTACCTCTACCTTTAGCGTTTGCCATTCATTAAAAAAACAAACCTTGTAATTAATTGTGGTGACTTGCGTTGTCCCAAGTGTTATAGCTCAAACATAATAGGTATGGGAGGTGCTCAAGATACTTCGTGGGGTTACTCGCTC
>LUTY01001178.1 GCA_001640045.1 Candidatus Thiomargarita nelsonii
GTCATACTAGTCAGTGATGCCTTGGTGGTGGCAAAATTTGCTACAGAGGTGATCTATGTGGTTAAGGCAAATGTGACACCTTATAAAGTCGTGCTTGATGGTCTTAAACGCTTGCGTCAAATCAATGTACCCGTGCGGAATATTGTTTTAAATTTTGTCGATACCAAAAAGACATCGGCTTACTACGATAAGTCTGGTTATCATGGAGAAGGGCAGCATGCTTATACGTAAGTGACGCGATGTGCAACTTTTGGAGTCCAAGATTTATCTTGGACTTCTAAATTTAAAACAGCACCTTCATCTCAAAATGCACACCACTATCTTGTAAATCTCTATCCTTTGGTTCTGGGATATCGCGTAGGGCATAGCCCCAATAAATTTGGGTGCGAATCTGTTTATTAGGACTCCAATGCACGCCTAAACCAACACTATAAATATATTCCGACTCAAATATTTCACTATCAGCATTCCAAGCACGACCATAATCTGCAAAAAACGCGATTTTCAGTAGACCATCTGCTGGATTTTGTTTAAATTTAGAAATGGCTAATTGTTTGATAGGAATACGCCATTCCAAGGAAGAGATAAAGGCATTGTCACGAATAATGAAGTTTTCTCGATAACCACGCACGCTGGAAACACCACCGATTGATAACTGTTCTAAAGCTAATAGCCTTTGATTAGCCCATTGAAAGTGAGTGCGAAAAATAATTTGGCTCTGAAATCGGGTTTCTAAGCGTCTGACATATTGCAATTGTCCAACCCAAGAGAAAAATTGACTATCGGGCAAACCATCATCATGAATAGTCGAATCGAAAGCATCTAGCCCAAAGTTGAAAGTGGAACGCGCTGCGAATACATTAAGGCGGCTACGCTTAAGCCAATCTTGGGACAAACGTATCACGGATATTTTGCTTTCTC
>LUTY01001179.1 GCA_001640045.1 Candidatus Thiomargarita nelsonii
GTTACAAAGTCCAATTTGTACTTGCGGCTAAAAAATTTAGAAGCTGTGTTTCGACGAAGCAGGCATGACGACTTGACTCTCCACACTGGCTTCCACTGGGGTTATCGTTTGCTGCGAGGGGGAAAATCCTAAGTTGAAATTGTAATCTGAATAATCGGATGCGGTCATTTTTGGGTTAGCCGACTCTTCCTTTGATGTAGAAACGATTTTATTTTGCTCCATTTTTTTCTCCTGGCACTATCATTTGTAGGAGTCCAAGATTTATCTTGGACATCCATTTTTAGATAGCGAACTGATCATAAGCCGCATTCAACGCAACTAATTTATCATCTATCCCCATATCCTTGCCTTGACTAGAAATATCTTCATAGCAGGGCACCTCAGGATTGTGATAGAGCAGTCCAACAGGTACATTTTGGTCCGCGATATCATAGGCTTCCGACATATTTAACGGATCATGTTCTTGCTGGTTTGGAAACAGGCGCAAGAGACTCTTTTCCAACGGAATGCCTTTCTCATGAGTCAGCAACAATAATTGTGAAGGGTCTTCTTGCAAGTGTTTGAAAACATGATCGGAGTAAACCGGACAACGCTGGAGAATATTGACAAGGCTAAAGCCCTTGTGATTATGTGCTGCTTTGATCGTTTCATAAAGGTGGACCGGATTCCAATCAATCGTCTGAGCGACAAAGGAAACGTTACTAATCCCCAAAGTCACCGTCAGCGGATTAAGGGGAGCTAAAGGTGCCCCTTGTGGGTGCGTATTACTCTGAAATCCTATCGGTGTCGTGGGCGACGTTTGCTTTTTAGTCAAACCGTAAACACTGTTATCGAAAACTAAAACGGTCATATCCATGTTATAGCGTACCGCATGTATCCAGTGTCCAGTACCGATGGAATAGCAATCACCATCTCCAGTG
>LUTY01001180.1 GCA_001640045.1 Candidatus Thiomargarita nelsonii
TTTTTGTTTTGTAAAATTCTGTGATAATTTGCGATTTACCAATCCCGTGTTTTCCGATTAGCATAATGTTTTGCTCAGGGGGGGTCAGCCTGAGTATTTCAATGAGTTCTGGTACGTCAATTTTTATGGCCATTTTTAGTTATCAGTTATCAGTTATCATAAACTTTCGTGAGTGATCCATGAAGAATGTTTATATTTTTTTGCAGTGGATTTTAAGCGAAAAGTGAGCCCGGATTTTTGCAATTCTCTTATCGTCTGGATGAGGGAACGCAACTCTTTTAAAGTGTCCTGAAATTCGCTATAAGGTATGTCGATCTCTATTATTTTTCCTAATTCAATTTGAACAATCAATTTCAATTTTGTCGCGTATTCCCGGGTATAAAAGTCAAATTTATCCTCTTTGGCGATTTTTTTGATATTGCCAATAATCGCTAGTTGTTTTAATTTATTGATTTTTTCTTTTTTTAATTGACGCGCTTTTTTATTTTCATATTCCTGTTTTATTCGGTCAATAAAGCTAAAAATTTGTTCAATTTGATAAACATTCGCACGACTCCCGTTGTAGGTAATGATCAGTTCATTGCTTTGATTAAATTTGATTGTAAAAGAATCATAGTCATAGAAGGATGAATCATCCTTAATCGAGAACTGATAATTTGGTTCGGGTTCACTGGATGAACGATAAAAATAGGGTTTTTCGATCCCTTTTATTTTTTCAATTTCAGTTTGAAGAGACGAAATAAATGCTTGGTGTTCAAACGCATTTTTGATGATAGGCGTTTCACCAGTAAAATGTTCTCGTAGTATTTTTGCAATTGTTCTGCTATTTAATGACATGGTATGATATCCTTTGTTGTGTGTTTTTTGCCCGGTATTTTAACATAAAATAGCAAGCAATCCAATGGAGTCCAAAATTTATT
>LUTY01001181.1 GCA_001640045.1 Candidatus Thiomargarita nelsonii
GCCCGTGCTGAGCTTTGTCAAAAATTATTCAACAACACCAGAAAATGGCCTAACAAAGCAAGCGTAGCGTGCGTCCGACGCACCATTAATTTAGAGTGACATCAAGAATGTGTGTGGGACGCACCCTATTCTCGCTTATTTTCATAATCCATCGTTGATAAGGAAGGATAACTTATGAAAAAATATGCTATTATTTCTGAAAATAGCGCTTACACTTTTTCTGATTATTTTAAGCTAGTCGATTATAGGGACGAGATTCTTGATTATTTTGGTTATTCATTTCAGAAGGGCAACTATGAATTGCCCCGCATTACTCATGAATTGACGCACTTGAATGAACTTAAGGCCAATTTAGAGAAAAATATAGCCTATGTTGGTATAACTAACGAGGCGGCTAAACGTGAGTTCATCATTGCGCCCATTCTCATGGATATTATTGATTATAGTCACACGAAAATCAGAGTCGAATTTCCCTTGACGCTGAATAATCAACTGAAAGGCACACTGGATTACTACTTGCAATCCAAAAACAATTTGTTGATCATTGAAGCTAAAAATAGTGATTTGGAGCGAGGCTTTATGCAGTTAGCGGTAGAGCTGATTGCCTTGGATGAATGGACAGACAATGAAACACCCCAATTGTATGGTGCGGTTTCCACTGGCGATATTTGGCGATTTGGTATTCTGGATCGGGAGCAAAAGTCCATCAGGCAAGATTTAAACTTGTTTCGTGTGCCTACTGATCTGGAAGATTTGTTACGTGTGCTGGTTGCGATTTTGGGTAGCCCGTAGATTGGGGGGGATATCCAACAGTTCATTAGCATAAAAAATTGTTATGCTAAAATCTTAAATTTCTATGGGCTTAAAAATCGTCTTGCCTCTGTTTTTCCACCTTAATCTGAAGATTCTTGTTCCAAT
>LUTY01001182.1 GCA_001640045.1 Candidatus Thiomargarita nelsonii
CGGCGGATTTAATAATCCTGATCTTAATCAGCGCGATCTGTTCTCAGCCTGTAATGCCATGATTGAGAGCTCTAACGAGCTTGATGGACAGAGAGGTTCGGCGACTGATCGTAGTTTAGGTCTTTCAGAGCAAGAACTTGCAGCCGCGCTTCAAGACCTTGCTCACGAAGAAATTATCACCCAAGGGACGATGGCAACCGAAACGTCTTCAGCTCAACAGGCTAACATAGACATGCGACTGTCTCAGTTGCTTGGTAAAGTACCCAGTATCAGTGTGACAGGTTTGCAGTTCAAGCAAAATGGAAAGACGCTGATGGCTGATGCCTTGGGTTTTAAATACGGGCAACGGGGTGGTGCCGCAGGAGACGGTGATGCGGGCTGGCGCAAGCTAGGTGTATTTATTAATGGTAGTATTGGTTTTGGTGAGAAAGAGGGTACCGATCGTGAAGATGCTTTTGATTTTGACACTTCTGGGATTACCGTCGGCGTGGATTATCGTTTAACTAATCAGTTTGTATTGGGTGTTGCGGCTGGCTATAACAAGCTTGGGTCTGATATTGTTCATACTGCCTCTGTTTCAGGGGGGAGTGTAGATGCAGATGGCTATAGCCTATCTGGTTATGGACTTTATTATCTTGACAATTTTTATGTTAATGGTGTAATAACATATACCTCCAACGATTATGATATTGAACGTCGAGTTGTCATCTTGTCCAATAACCCTAGCATACCGACAATTAACCGAACGGCATCAGCCAATACCGATAGCGATCAAATCGCATTCAGTGCAACTGCCGGTTATGAACTCAGTCGGGAGGCGTGGACTTTTGGGCCTTACGCCCGTCTTGACTATTTGGATGTGGATATCGATGGATACACAGAAACTGGGGCTGGCGGGCTTAATCTGCAAGTCAATG
>LUTY01001183.1 GCA_001640045.1 Candidatus Thiomargarita nelsonii
AATGATGGTGGATTACAAGATGGTCAACATATTTATAGTCGAGATGATAGCGACGGAAATAATATGGGGGCTTATATCGAAGCGGTTAATCAGTTGCAAGTTGCTGGTTATAAGAATTGGCGTTTGCCGACGATAGCAGAAATGGAAAGTTTAATCCGTCTTAATAAACGCTACTTTCCCAATATCCAGTCCAATTGGTATTGTTCATCAACCTCTCATCCGGATGGATTTTTTTTGTTATTGGGTTTTCAAAGCGAACATCGGGGTTATAATCGGGGCTATGGGCATGTGTTGTTGACGCGAAAGGATGAATAATTTTGATAGGAATCGAGTACAACTAATGGAGGACAACGAATAAAACCTTCAATTACCTTCTCGTTCCCACGCGGAGCAAAGGAAACGCAGTAACGGAGCGAAGCGGAGATCATGCATGCCTCGACGCTCCGCGTCGAGTAAAATTAAGATTCAGAATTGCCCCCCCCAATTTGCTTGAGCAAATCATCAGGGACTTTTGTACCTTTATCAAAAGTCATAGAACGTAAATCTTGCAACTCAAACTCTTTATCAAAAAACACATTATAATTCCTGTGTAAAAACAGCGTATTGAGATGTGGTAAGGGAGCAAATGTCAAATGTCCGAGACGATTAAAGGATAAATTTAAGACTTGTAAGCGATCCTGCGCCATTTCTCCAAAGTCTACATTTTCTAATTGATTATGGCTGATATTTAAACGGCGTAGATTTCTCAGTTTTTGTAAATGAAGTGCTTCTAGTGTTGTTAAACGATTATGGCTAATATTTAAGCTCTGCAAATGGGTTAAACGAGACAAATCACCATAATTATCAGCATCTCCACCCGTATCCGAAAGATTCAATTTTCGCAAACCACTTAAGTTTTGCCAAAGTTCAGGCGGAA
>LUTY01001193.1 GCA_001640045.1 Candidatus Thiomargarita nelsonii
GTGGTGAGTGCGGTACTGGCGACGGTGTTGGCTATTCATTTTGGTTTTACGGTGGTGATATTATTGGCGGTGTGTTTGTATGGGGTGGCAGCTTTCTCGTTCCCACGCTCTGCGTAGCTTGTAGTAGTTGCTTTTCTCGTTCCCACGCTCTGCGTAGCTTTTCTCGTTCCCACGCTCTGCGTGGGAAACGCAGTAACGGAGCAGAGCGGAGATCATGCCTGCCTGGACGCTCCGCGTCCTGCTAATTTATGAGTGCGTCAACCGCGCATACAACAACGGCAATTCCCTTGGCAATTCAGACGGATTGCGGATGACCACATAATTGTGAGAGCCAAAAATGTGCGGCAAATAATCACGCGCCTTTTCATCAATCGTCACGCAAAACGGTTGCAATCCCAACTTTCGCGCTTCATGCAAAGCCATACGTGTATCCTCTACCCCGTAACGACCTTCATATTGGTCTAAATCATTCGGTTTGCCATCTGTCAGCAGTAATAAGAGTGCTTGAGAAAGCTTTTGTTGATTCAACAAAGTGCTGGCATGGCGGATAGCGGCACCCATACGGGTATAAAAGCCCGGCTTAATGGCCTGAATACGACCACGTACTGTCGCATCATAGCTTTGTTCAAAGGTTTTTATGGTATGAAATCGGACATGGTTGCGGTGGCGGGATGAAAATCCGTACATGGCAAAGCGATCTCCCGTCGCATAAAGGCTCTCTGCAAAGAGAAATAGGCTATCTCGAATGACATCAATCACTCGTGCATTGTTGTTAACCCAGGCATCGGTGGAGAGAGACAAGTCAGCCAGTAGTAAGCAAGCTAAGTCCCGACTGCTTCCGCGAAATTCACGGTAGAGTCCCCTTTCAGCACTCATCCGCCCTTGGCGGCATTCTGCAATATGTAGTAGATAGGCATCCAAATCTATTTCACTACCGTTTTGTTGTCCCTTATGCCAGACTCGTTTGGGAATTAACGCCTCAAATTGGCGGCGCAAGCGGTGGGCGGTGCGCTTTAAGTGAGATGGGAGTTCCGCCGGTTGTGCGGTGGTTGCCAGCATGGGTTGAAGACAACAATAATCGGGGCGCAATTGTTGCTGTTTATAGTTCCATTCTGGTAGCAAAATGCCTTCTCCCAGCGGCGTATCGTCATACGCCGGTGCCGGCAAGTCGAGATCAAAACGCAGAGAACTCGCCGCTGGTTTGTTATCTCGTGCTACACTGACCATTTCCATATCATCTAAAGCTTGTTTAGCCGCTTCGATATTCTCTTCGTCATCGGTGCAGCGATCAACTTTGGTGTATTCTGCCATGGTAAACAGGCTTTCTAGGCGAAAGGCTAATAAACCTTTTTTACCATCAGGCATTTCAGTGCGCTCCCCTCGGCGGCGGCGTTTGTCATCGACAGCTTTTTTCCCTGATTCTTGGGTGGGGGACTCATCAGGCGTGGCAACGACGACCAGGCTGGCACTGACAGGTGGCGATGGATGTAGCCATAAATAGACTGGCTGATGTGGACGTTTTGCCAGTGGCCATTTTGTCACGCTGCCCGGTTGGCGTAGGGCGAGTTGAATAGCTCGCTCAACTGCCGCTTCATCAGGAGACAAACGCGCCAAGTTAGGACGTAAAGCCAGTTGAGCCTTTACAAGGCGTTGATAACGGGGCTGTAGTCCCGGAAAGCGCTGTAGCGTTTTTTTTGTCAGTGCTTGATTGAGTTGAAACCAAGGCTGGGTAGGGTCAATTTCCCCGGCAGCGAGGGCTGCCAGCCATAAGTATAAATCACGATTAAGTGCTTTTTTTGGGAAGCAGTCAATACGTGCTGGCAATCGCAAGGCTTCGGCATCTCGCCAGCATAATTCGATTTGTTGATGAGTCCCAGCAAGACGCTGCAACCAATGACGCCGCGCACCATGCGCTGTTGCCGTCGTCGCTTCTACCCGTAAACCGCCATCTCCGCCTAGCGCACGAAATAATACGCCTACGGCTTTGCTGATTTGTGTTAATTCTACAGCCGCCTGCGGATATCCGGTAGCCGCAGCGCGTGTGATGAGGCGGTGCCAGAGTTGACCTATGTGTTCTTCCATTGAGTGTGATCTCGCCTTTAGGAGTCCAAGATGGACGTCCAAAATAAATTTTGGACTCCAAAATGCGACAGCAAGCGTAGGGTGCGGACGGGGTTGCAAACTGGGGTGTTAAATTTGCGTCAAATGTTCAAGTATTTTTTCACCCTAAAATTATCTGTCATTTAGCATAGCGATCTTCGTTGCGACGCTAGGAGAAATCTTGTCTGTCATTTACTGGCGTTACTTCGTTGCGACGATAGGAGAAATCTTAAAACGTCAACAACCAGATTTCTCAATATTTCTCCGCACAAAGAAACCGAAATGACAAAGAGCCTGAAAATCGGGTGAAAAAAACGGGGCAAAATCACCTCAAATTTAACACCCCAGTTGCAAACCCAATGCCATTAAGTTAAGCAGCTTTATACCATAAGGGATTTGCACGGGCGTAGGGGCAATCAGGGGTGTGGCGGGTAAGCTACTGTAACAATCTCACAAAAACTGACATTTTGAACGCTTTTGTACTGAAAAATATAGCGTTATTAGAATAAATTTAATACTTATGCCGTATTAATACACTTATTTTTTATATTTTAATTAAATATCAATAGTTTAATTTTTATAAGAATATAACTGACAAACTAAAAACACCAAGAAATCCTAATCTGAATAAATTTGTATTTATAATCTGAACCATAATCAGTTTTTTTGGGGAAAAAATAGCTATTATGCTCTTTTTAGACAACAGATACCCCAACCCATTCAAAATGATTGAATAGGGAAATTAATCCCTGTTGCTTTTATCAAAAAAAGCTATTTAACTAAAAACAAGGCTTAAAAACACGTTTATAATAATTTAAAGAAACCCTAGCAGAGCTTTTTTTTCGTACTACTTTACGATCTCGTTTTCGATAAGCCGGATCAAAAATAAACCACGAATTCAATGTCTTCATAAGCGAGTCAATAGGTATTGGATGGTAAAACATCTCTACAAAAAAATTTTTGATGGCATTAAAAGACACCATGTTATTAACAGTTTGTCTGAGTTTGTTAAGGCTGGATTTTTTAAATAGATACAAATCAGCAGTTTGCGTTAATATAGACTCTAAACCAGTCAGAAACAAAGTGGCAAAAAAGTCCTGTTTAATAGCAATGACTGTTTTACCTGTAAAGTTATCTATCTTCAGGCGTTCCTTTAAAACGCCGAAAAGAGTCTCAATACCCCAGCGCAAATGATATAATTCTTTTAGCATTTGTGC
>LUTY01001185.1 GCA_001640045.1 Candidatus Thiomargarita nelsonii
TGTGTTGTATGGGGTTTAAGCTGACTACTGTTTCTGTGGGTTCTTTTCATCTTTCAGAACATGGCTCTCTTAGAGACCACTGATTCTAGCGCGTTGAGCTTGAAACAAGCTCAACAACAAGAACAGCAAGCCCGCCGAGAGTTTGAGACAACCTCTCCAATGCACCCCAATTATCAAGTGCTGTATGGGTTTACATTTCTTATCATGCTAGTAGGCGCGATTGTGAACAGTTTCACCTTTGTCATCAGCACCGTTTGGGCGGATTATGTTGTGCCAGCCATGTCTATAAACATAGCTTTGATGGCCTTCAGCTTTCTTGCCGGTCATCTCATTTGGAAACTGTTCCAAGGCAACCGAATATACCAAGCCCTTTCGGTATTGTTTAGTATCATTTATTTTATCGCGCTCGGTTTTACCTATCTGATTTTTGCTATGAAGTTCAGTGAACAAGGGCTCTCCGACATAGCCGCCATTATCTGGACATTACAGGAATCGTTTCCAGTCGATGCTAATTGGGCATTGAGCGTTGTAGGTCTCATATTCTGTGTTCTCGCCCTCATTGCTGGGATGGCAAACCGAAGTTTAGAATGTGGATATTCTAATGCCTTTCGACGCCACCAAAGTGCCCAAACACGCTTAAATATCTCCATAGAACACCATGCAAATGTGATTCGCAAATATATAGAACCCTATTTAGCGGCACCAAATAAACAATATAAGCATTTGTGCCAGATGATCAACGAGTATGCGGAGCAGGTGACAGCCGAAAGGATGACGATAAATTGGTATTCTCAGATCATCGAGGAAATTAATGATTCCTATCATTACTCCATTAGAAAATTTCGTCATAAAATTGAAGAATTGAGTAATGATTCCGCCCCGGCGTATTCTTCAAACATCGAAAAGCCTTTTGACG
>LUTY01001186.1 GCA_001640045.1 Candidatus Thiomargarita nelsonii
CACAGAGCAAAATCAAGTCTTTGTTTAAATCAATTTCAGCTTTTTCAATGATGCCTTTACCAGCCGCCCCCGCAACAGCTTTACTCGCAACCCCCTTGCCAGCCGCCCCGCCTACCGCTTTACCTGCCACTGCACCGCCGCCGGCTAAGGCAGCACCAAGGGCTGCCCCTTTTGGTCCTTTCTCATAATTAGTCACATTGAATTTATTAAATTGGCTTTTCCAATCCAGCGTTAACACAGTCTCCTCAGTCGCGGGTGCCTCAAGATGGCTCGTATATTTTGATACAAACGCCTGAAAATCGGCTTGCCTCTTTGACAAGACATCGACATAATTTTCATGCGCGGCTTGCAACGCCTTTCGATAGGCGATTTGTAATTGTGGATCAGAGATTTCAGGGCGGAGGACAATATCTTCATAATGCTTGTGTAAATACTTTTCCACGTCATACGACACCGCATCCGATAAACTCATCGCCTCGGTGCTAACAACATGTTTTGTTGCAGAAGTTGTCGCTTCCCACAAAATTTTATAGGTTGTGGTGTAGGCAAAATACCAATCGGCAAAGTCTTCAACACGTCCACGCATCTTATCAAATACGGTTGTCAATTTCTCATCCAATTGTGTCTTTGTTTTTGCAAGTATTTGACTTCTATCGTTTTCCAAATGAGTGACCTGTTGATTCACAAATTCAGAATATTCTTGTGCATCGGCAATGACTCGTACTTTTTTACCGTCTTTATTTTTATAAACTAAGGTGACAGTCGGGCGAACTTGGCTGTGTATGCCAGTTTCCACCACTGAGCCATCAGAATGTACCGTTTTATTATAGTCGAGCTGTGCTAAGATGCTGTCATACCATTGCCGCCCAAAGGTTAAGCTCAAAAATATGAGCATGAAAAAGACGAACATCCA
>LUTY01001187.1 GCA_001640045.1 Candidatus Thiomargarita nelsonii
GTCGAAATTTTTGAAAATTTTTTTTCAAACGAGAGAAAACGTCCGTAGTATTTGCGTCCCTAAAAATTTGTGTCAAATTTTCGGAAAAATTTTAAGAATTCACCCTGCTCAAAATCTTTGAAAGCTCTCCACCTTCTAATTTCCCAAGCCGAGATTGTGCTTTTATCAACAGCGAGTAAATGACTGAGCTGTTTTTGAGCCAAACCAAAATCCTCGCGCCATTTTTTGAGTTGGGCACCTGTCATATTTAATCTATTGATTTTATTTATGAAGGTAATTTTTTATCTAATCGACGAAAGTTTACAAAGTGTTTGGAGTAAGTAGTTTGTAGTATTTTGTCAATTTGATCTAATGCTCGATATGATGGACTATCAAAGCGGTTGGGAACGGCAGTGGATGATGAGACGGCCATTAAATATAAAATGTGAATAAATGGCATATTGTTGACAACAATTTAATATAGCCTTTAGAGGCTAGTAATTGCTTATAATTATCCGATGCGAATAGGTAACGTTTTTTGATAAATACCCTACAAAAAAATCGTGCCACGCTATTGATAGGATTAGTCAGGATTGTGTAGTCTGTTGTGCCTCATCCAGACAAACCTTTAATTTTTCAGTCAGTACCCGAAGTTGATAACCCATAAGTGTCCCTCTGTGACTGCCAGCAATCACATGGCAGACGAATTCACCAGTCGTTATGTCGGACCAACGCCTAGCCCAATAGCCTTCACCATATTTTTCCAGATTGTGAAATTGGCTGCTCCGAAACAGCGTGATTTTTCCTGGGTAAAATTGAGGAACATAGTTCCTTTGAGCGGCTCTGTGGGCATCCTCAACGTCTTGGATGCGACGAGGTACTTGATGGCTGGTTATCCTTTTGAGCCACCGCTTGACACACCCTTTGTTGCGG
>LUTY01001188.1 GCA_001640045.1 Candidatus Thiomargarita nelsonii
CAAAGCACAGTTAAATCAATTTTTGGAGATCAAAGTAAAGATAAATCAACGCTGGGGCAAGGCATAGCTGAATTGACCCCGCATCATGATGTAGGCACTTACTTCAAATCGCTAAATCGGTTTGAAACAAGGTCTCCCTTACGGGAATGTCAGTGGGAGTTTATCCTTGATTCAACAGGCAAAATCGTCTATGAAAAAGCTTATGACAAGAACGGTAAATTGGTCTGGGGTTTAGTTTACTCGCCACCGCTTGAAGGGCAGTCGGCCCGCCAAGCTCACTATGTCGGGCCTGATGGCTTTCCTCGTCCCCAGCTCAACTCTACGGCTGAGTTTGCGGAGTTCACCTACTCCCCTCAAGGCGACGAAAGTGAGGTGCGTTATTTAGATCGCGAATCTCAACCTCAGTTAGGTCTTGGCAAGGTGTTTGGTAAACGGCTGACATTTGATGCGCGTGGGTTAGTGACTGAATCGACATTCCTTGATAGTCAAGGTCAACCTATGAATAACGAGGTTGGAGTTGCCACTACGAGGTACAGTTACAATGAGTTCGGCAACATCATTGAGGAGGCGTACTTTGATGTAGCGGGCAAACCGACCCTTAGCAGCAAGGAAGGCTTCCACAAAAGCACCACACAGTACGATGAACGCGGCAATCCAACTGAAGAGACTTACTTTGATGCGGCGGGCAAACCGACCCTTCACAAGGAAGGTATCCACAAACTCACCTTACAGTACGATGCTCACGGCAATCTAACTGAAGTTGCTGTCTTTGATACGGCGGGCAAACCGACCCTTAACAAGCATGGCTACCACAAAATCACCACACAGTACGATGTCAGTGGCAATATAACTGAAGAGGCTGTCTTTGATGTGGCGGGCAAACCGATACTTAACAACAACGGCTTCCACAA
>LUTY01001189.1 GCA_001640045.1 Candidatus Thiomargarita nelsonii
ACTATGCTCCGTGTGGTCGGGTGCAGCGCAAAGTGAGGCCACTATTGTTTTGGCGAACTGACGGGGCAAGTGGATAAAGCAGATGCACTCCTTGAGGTGATTTATCGGAAATTTCCTGATTACCTCTTTGCAAAGACTAACTATGCCTTCCGTTGTCTGAGAAACAGAAGCTTAGAAAAAATTCCTGAGATTTTCAATCGTAAGTTTGATTTGAAATTGCTTTATTCACACAGGGTTGTCTTCCATATCTCTGAATTTACAGCCTTTAGCTGCGTTATGGCTTTATATCACTTTATGATAGGTGATCCTCAGAACGCGCTGAAACATTATGCCTTGCTAAAACAGTGGGCACCCAATCATGAGTTGACCCAAGTGGTCAAATCTCAGCTTGATCCGACTTTGGTACAAAAACTGTTGGATCAATTAGGCATGGCACTTGCCAAGATAGTTGAAACCACGGAAAGGCTGGTTCAAAATAAAATTGAAGTGCTGGAAGAGACAGAAGCCACGACATCCTACAAACAGGCGCAGTTTTCAAAAACATTCTGATGAAACAATGGTTTAAGCAATTAGCCCCCCGTGAGCGTCGTGCCTTAATGATAGGGGCGATCGCCTTGGGGGGCATTTTGGGCTATTTCATGCTATGGACACCTTTTGTCACCGCTCGTACTCAATTGGAAAATATCGTCGCCGCTCAAAAAGCCACCTTGCATTGGATGCAAACGGCTGCGTTTAAAGTACAACAATTACGCCAGCAATCCCGCACCCCGCCCGCGCACAAAGCATCGTTATTGAGTTTGATTGATCAAAGTACGCTTGCACAAGCCCGTAAACGTATTGAACCAAAAGGGGATGGTACCAAATTTATTAACAAACCTTAATAAACAATTACAAATTTTTCCGTGGAACTC
>LUTY01001190.1 GCA_001640045.1 Candidatus Thiomargarita nelsonii
TGAGCATAACCAACAGCACGTTCTATGACAATAGTGCAGACAATGGAGGTGGTATTTATAACTACTTCTCCGACCCGACCATAACCAATTGCACGTTTTCAAGAAATATCGCAAACGTTCACGGAGGGGGCATTTATAACTCATACTCCGACCCGACCATAACCAACTCTATAGTCTGGGGCAACTTCGGAGAAGAAATCTATAATTCTTCTTCTTCTTCTTCTCCAGTGGTCACCTATTCCGATGTTGAAGGTGGTTATGAAGGGGAAGGCAATATAGATGCTGACCCTTTGTTTGTCAATTGGGAACCAGGACCGATTGCGCCTGATTTACATTTAACCGCTCTGTCTCCTGCCATTGACAGCGGTACATCTGAAGGTGCTCCTGCTACCGATATTGAAGGAAATCCAAGACCGCAGGGTGATGGTTATGATATGGGAGCATACGAATACTACAATGAGTCTGGTATGTTGCGATTTTCGGCAGCCAGTTATAGTGTCAATGAGGATGGCGGATCAGTGACCATTACAGTGAATCGCACTGGCGGCAGTACTGGCGCTGTGTCTGTGGATTATGCCACCGCCGATGACACTGCCAATGCAGGAAGCGACTATAGCGCTACGTCAGGCACCCTTGACTGGGATGAGGGCGAAGTCGCAGCCAAGAACTTCATGGTAAACATCATTGACGACGACGATGCGGAAGGTGAAGAAACCCTCACCGTGATATTGAGTAATGCCACAGGAGGTGCCACTATCGGCTCCCCGGATACAGCTGTGCTGACTATTGTTGATCACGCGGTGATGGTTTATTCGCCCGAGTCCATTGAGGACACCCTGCGCGATGGTGAGAGTTCGACTCATACCTTGACGTTGAGCAACACAGGCGAAGGTCTCCTGACCTATAATCTG
>LUTY01001191.1 GCA_001640045.1 Candidatus Thiomargarita nelsonii
GTAATAAACTGATTACAAAGCATATGTTTTTCGGTCTGAAATGTCCAAAAATATCCGCTGGAACAGATGTCCAACATTAATTATGCCATAGCAACGTCGCTTTATCACCTTGATTTTATTGTTGAATCCGTCAATAAAGGAACGAAAATGTCGATTGCTTGGGTTGTTCTTATTGAGTCACATAAGAAGATAAACTCTGATGAGAAAGACGCAAGATATGGCTGTGATACAAAGTTTAAGGGATTAATTGTGCGGGATGATGGAAAAGTATTTCTAAATCCTGAAGTCAACGGTGGCTCTGGTTGTCCTCCAATCGACAGAGGGCGTTTGGCTTATATATCACTTGCCCATGATTATGTGCATATAAGGGAATAAAAATACCGAGTGTAGGATGCGTCCCACGCACCATTAATTATTTAAAATATATAGTGGTGATGTACCTGCCCGTGCCATATTGGATGAATTGCTCCGGGTAACAGCCGTTGAACGCTTGAAAGATGGTCGCCTCCGTTTGTTGGAACGCGCTTATATACCTTGCGCTGGGGAAAGCGATAAATTAAGTATTCTGGGAACGGATGTCGCACTTCTTATAGCGACTATCGATCATAATCTGGTTTGTGAGGTACCAGAAGAAGCTTTTTTCCAACGTAAAGTGGCTTATGATAATTTGCCTGTTGAAGCAATACCAAAATTGCGGAAATTGACGGAAGAACATGCACAGGCGCTTTTAGAGTATTTGGATCGCTGGCTTGCGGAACAAGACCGCGATTTGAACCCTACGGCTCACGGCACTGGACGTAAACATGCTGGTGTCGGTATTTATTTCTTTGAAGAAGATGTAGAGGAATTAAATAAATGAGGAATAAGTGTAAATTTGTTATATGGCTACCATTATTATTTATAATGGCTT
>LUTY01001192.1 GCA_001640045.1 Candidatus Thiomargarita nelsonii
TGCTTTTTTGTCGCAAGATGAAACTTCCTATTTGGTCAATAAATTTGAACTTCAAGCGTTTTAGCCGTACCTTGGTAGCTAACCATCAACATGATAGTGAAATTACCGCCCAAGCGAAGCATAGAAGCTTCGCCCAAATTGCCGCCGCCTTCATACAGGGCTGTCGTGATTTTGGCGACAATGCCTATTTGGTCTTTACCAACTAATGTTACCATAAACCATTGAAGCATAATAGATTCCTTTTTAAAAGGGAACAAGTCTATTAACATTCTCAAGTTTGAAATAATGAAATCCTTGAGGTTCCTTAGCTCTCTCAATGCGACTTGATCCCACTTGGATAAAATCAACACCAGCCTCTCTAGCGGCGAGGTAATCACTGCTAGAGTTTCCAATGTAAACCCCCTCATTCAAGCCGACTGACAATCTTTTAATACATTCTAAAATCGGCTCTGGACTGGGCTTTTCGGCTATCAATTGACCACTGCTGTTTTGACTACCGACACTGATGATAAAATGTTCACTTTCGATAAATTCTCCCACTAATCCATTGACCACTTTTAAAGTATATAATGCTTCATCAGCGGGTCTGCTAGTGACAACAGCCATTTTTACGCCAAACGTTTTGAGCCTTGGAAAAAAGGCATCAGTGTACATTTTTTTTTCAGCGGTATCAATTAAGCCTTGTCCATTAAAAGAGGGTTTACCAAGATAAAGATTTTGAAAAAAATCTTTCATTTTAATAAATTCTTTTGAATCTGGCTGGATTTGAGCTAACCGCTTATGCGTCAAAGCCTCTTCCCAGTTATCTTTAGGAAATTTTTTAACTAACGCCATTAAAAGCCAAGTCACATTCCAATCATTATTAACCCCATAAGAAAGTCCCTTGGTACGCACCAAATTGAGATGCGCG
>LUTY01001203.1 GCA_001640045.1 Candidatus Thiomargarita nelsonii
ACCAATGTGCGGGTGGCGGTGAAGAAGGAGACGAAGAACCGTCAAGCCCCCGGGTTTTATTCGGAGTTAGATAAGGAATTTTGTTTTGTGGCGCCCTGTGGACAAGTCGTCGCGCAAACCTCTCAAGCGGCTGAGCCCCCTGTCGCCCCTCCCCCGACATTTGTTCCACCCGCCGCCCCTACGCTCGTGGATAGAGATAAAGATGGTGTGGCAGATAGTGAGGATAAATGCCCAGATAATACGTCGGCAGAAAAGGCGAAAGGCGTTTATAAGGAGGGCTCAAAAATAGGTTGCCCCATGGAGAGTGATAATGATGGGGTGCCAGATTATCGTGATAAGTGTCCCTATAATCGCCCGCAAGAATTGGCGCAAGGTGTGGATAAACGGGGTTGTCCTTTAGATAGGGATCAGGACAAAGTCGCCGATTATCGGGATGAGTGTTTAGGGACTTCTGCGGGCTCACCGGTGAAAGAAAATGGTTGTCCTGTGCCTGAGCCTCCCGCCAGTCTTAGCCCAGTAGTTGTGGCTCCCACTAGCACTGGCAAATATTTTCGTGATCGTTTGAAAGATGGCACTCAAGGTCCAGAAATGGTCTGGATACCTGCGGGTTCTTTTAGAATGGGCGATATTCAAGGCGGTGGTGACTCAGATGAGAAACCGGTGCATAAGGTGTCTATTACGCAACGGTTTGCGATAGGGCGTTATGAGGTGACGTTTGCTGAATATGATAAGTTTGCCCAAGCGACGGGTAGAGAAAAGCCCTCAGATAGGGGCTGGGGGCGTGGTAATCGTCCGGTGATTAATGTGTCTTGGGATGATGCTGTGGCTTATACAAAGTGGTTGAGTCAGCAAACGGGTCAAAAGTATCGCTTGCCTACTGAGGCTCAGTGGGAATACGCCGCTCGGGGGGGGGACAGATACTAAGTATTGGTGGGGTAACACAGCCTCTCATGAGTATGCTAATTATGGTGTTGACAGGCTTTGGGGAGGTTTAGCCAAAGGAAAAGACCGTTGGAAATATACAGCCCCTGTGGGTTCGTTTGCGCCCAACCCATTTGGTATATATGATATAGCAGGAAATGTATGGGAGTGGGTGCAGGATTGGTACGACAGTGACTATTATAGTTCGCCCCCCCGAAGCGATCCGAGTGGACCAGCGGCTGGCCGGCTCAGGGTGCGTCGCGGTGGCGGCTGGAGCAACGATGCATCGAATTGCCGAGCCGCGAATCGCTACGCGAGTTCGCCTGGGGTTCGCATCAACGTCCTGGGCTTTCGCCTTTTGAGGCAGCCTTAGTAGCACTTGGTTTTTTTACACTTTTACTCTGTGCGGTTTTTGGTTTTGACTTTGGTTTTTGACGCTTTTACCATTAGAAAAAATCTAGCCACCTTCCAGCTTTTTGCTCGACGAGCGAGTGTGCGGAGCTTGCGTAGCCACGAAGCCGCAGAGCAACCAGCTAAATGAGGCGGGCGGAGAGGGGATCGTTTTTTTTTTAGGGGGTAAGGTACATCTAATTCAGTCTTAGTACAACTAATTAAGAAATAAACGAATTTAAAAACAAGCTTTGATAATCCAATTCGTTTATTTCCTAATTCGTTGTACTGTTACTGTACTTATAGTCTCCTTAGTACATCTAATTGAGCCTTAGTACAACTAATTGAGAAATAAACGAATTAGATAAGGAGTGTTTTAAATTCGTTTATTTCCTAATTCGTTGTACTAGACTAATAGTGGTCTGCTTAGTACAACTAATTGAGAAATAAACGAATTAGATAAGGAGTGTTTTAAATTCGTTTATTTCCTAATTCGTTGTACTGTTACTGTACTAATAGTCTCCTGAGTACCTCTAATTGAGCCTTAGTACAACTAATTGAGAAATAAACGAATTGGATAAGGAGTGTTTTAAATTCGTTTTTTTCCTAATTCGTTGTACTAAATAATATACTAAATAAATGTACTAAATTATGGCCCAACTTATCCACAAAAAACTAAGTTACATCGTGCGCGGAGTTATGATTGATGTCTATAATCAACTAGGCCCCCAATTTCCAGAGAAAATTTACCAAAAGGCTATCACTTATGGACTGAGAAAACACAATATAACTTGTACGCCAGAAAAACAATTTAACCTTACTTATCGAAGCACATCAGTCGGCAAATACTATGTTGATCATTGGCTTGAGAAAGGCAAAATAATCCTTGAAATTAAAGTAGCCCCTAAAATTATGCCAATCCACCAAGCACAAACCATTTCTTACCTCAAATTAACTGATGCTGATTTAGCCATTATCGCCAACTTCGGAGCTAAATCATTTGAAGACAAACGCTTACCCAATTTCATCCGCGATAAAACCGCCAACTTTCAATGGCAACCACTGGGATATTGGCTAATTTTCATGGAGAACAGTTAGAGCTTAAGATGGTGCCAATTTAAAATGAACGAATTGGATTATGGGTGTTTTTAATTCGTTTATTTCCTAATTAGTTGTACTATAGTATCGTGGCGTGGGAACGAGAACAATCTAAAAATCCTATTTATTAAAGAAATAGGATTTTTTTTATCGCATATCAGATGAAAATAACCGTTTATCAGATGAAAATAACCGTTTATCAATTATCCAACACACTAGAGAAATTCTTTTATATAATAAGTACCGAAGCATGAAACTTTCAAAAAACTACAAGGATTGTTTATAAAAAAGGATAATTCAAAACCCATTGATTATTAATTTTTTTTATTTTTATCCTTTATTATAACTAATCCGTGTAGTTCCTTTAAAATTGGAGAACAAATAATGATATTTCAGCAATATCGAAATCAATCGCCAAAAACTGACCGATTAGGGGCTCGCTTAATCACTGTATTTATCCTAATGCTTTTAGAAAGCGTTACCTTTGCCGCCGACTCACTCGTTTGGCAACCCATTTCCGAGCCGACACTCTTACGTCAAGGACAAAACCGCTTAATTACGCCCGATAAGTACAATTTGCTTGCTGTAGATATTGATGCCTTGGATAACTTGATCTCGCAAGCCCCACTAGAATCGGCAAACCAGATTCAAAGCATCCCTTTAGTGCGTGTAGCTGCCATCGAGCATTTCTCGCGTGACATCAAACACGGTACGACATTTCACCGTCTCGCCAGAAACCAGTGGCACTTCAAATTGGCCCTCTAACTGCGGATTTCCGGGAAAATACTTGCCAATCTGGTCACGATTCATCGCAACTGGCTGGTTTTTATTCTCATCCCAGATGACGAAATCGCCCCACTCTTCACGTTGCTGTTCAGTAAATACGGGGCCGGGTTGTTCGTG
>LUTY01001194.1 GCA_001640045.1 Candidatus Thiomargarita nelsonii
TTTTCACGACAATGAACGTCGCAAGCTCCGTTACTTCGTTTCGCGCATTTTTCGGTACTGTGTCAGTTCATTATGGTACTCTCCTTGTTTGAGCCAGACGGAAATATGCGTGATCGCAGTTTGCGTTTCTTTAAGCGCATTAAAAAAAGAAGGCTCAATGACAAGCTCCTCCTCAAGGCTCATTCGCTGTTCGATTCGCTCGTTTAATTTCTTTAATGTGAGAGAATCCGGTGCCTGATAAAGTTGTATAGCGGCATTGAAGGCTTTGAATAAGGACAAATTTCTTACGTCACCTACAAAAATATGTCCACCGGGTTTGACCAAACTGATCACATTCACCAGTACCTTTAATAGATAATGGATGTCAGGAAAATACTGGACCACTGAGTTGAGTATGACAGTATCAAAACTCTCTGGCTCAATCCAGCCGAGATCATCTGCTGATTTGTTAAATAGGCGAACATTATTGAGCCCCTGAATTTTTTGTACCTCATCAAGTGCCTTTTGTGAAAAATCGGTGCCCCAGTATTCCTGACAATTGGGCGCTATTCGACTCATGAGGAGTCCGGTACCACATCCTATTTCTAACACTCTATCCGGTTTGAGGGACCTGATGCGTGTGACCGTATTTTGTACCCATTCCTTCATTTCCTTTTCAGGGATAGGCGTTCCGGTGAAACTGCTATTCCACCCGGCCAAATTTAATTTGAGATCGCGAGCATCATTATCTACATAAGTGGACTGCCAAATGGTCTCCCAGTGGGAAATATGCTCATTTTGCCATTTTTGAACGAACTCAGTGCCCGATTTTTCTAAATCACTAACGACATAGGCTAACAAGCGTCGATCACCAGCAAGTCGTTTTCTTCTTGTGTACCACCCCACTAAAATTTTCACATCATCGCTTGAT
>LUTY01001195.1 GCA_001640045.1 Candidatus Thiomargarita nelsonii
CCCGCTCCTTTGAAAGTGCCCACCATGCCTGCCCCCTTGACATCGACTGGTGTCGTATTGCGTGTGCTGAGCGAAGTTGTATTATTTCGCAGCTTGTTTAGAGCGAATAAATGGATTTGGCTATTTGGTATGATGTTTCATGGGGCTTTGTGGATCGTCCTGTTGCGCCATCTGCGCTATTTCACTGAGCCTGTCTGGTCTTGGGTCGTCTTGGTACAACCCTTTGGCAAATATGGCGGATTTGTCATGTTGATTGGTTTGCTTGGTTTACTGGCACGACGTATATTTGTTGAACGGATACGTTATATCAGTAATCCCTCCGATTATCTCATGCTCATTTTGCTGCTTGTGATTGGTGGTAGTGGTGCCCTGATGAGTTTTGTCTTGCCTACTGATATTGTCCAATTTAAAGTTTTCATGCTGGGCGTGATGTATTTTGACTGGCAAGCTATTCCCACTGATGGCATTTTATTAGTACATCTTGCCGCTGTTATACTTCTAATGATTATTTTCCCATTTAGCAAGTTACTACATGCGCCAGGTGTCTTTTTTAGCCCGAGTCGCAATCAAGTGGATAATGCCCGGGAAAAACGTCACATTGCCCCATGGGCACTTAAACTGGAAGCCAAGCAGAATAGTTAAGGAGGGTCTATGGCTAAAGCGAATTTTGAGACACCCGCATTCAGACCCTATCCGGTCATACCCATTCTTAAACCGGGTGTGATGAAGGGGGATGGGCCCTTTGTCGCTAAACCGGCGATGCAAGAACCATTAGGCTATCCGGCTGAGTTGGTGGACAATTGGCAAGAAGTTGCCATTGAAAAAATGGGCGATTTGCTGAAAAAATATCGCTCATTGCGAGTCTATTTGGATGCCTGTGTGAAATGCGGGGCTTGTACTGATAAGT
>LUTY01001196.1 GCA_001640045.1 Candidatus Thiomargarita nelsonii
TTTTAAAGCGGTGAAGTTTGGGAGAGGTATGGATTCACGCACGTTTGATTCAGACGCGGTTTTGTTAGTAGAAGCCGGTTTAAGACAGGACGCTAGAGAGATAAAGGCTATTATAAGGATTAAATAACGGATTAGTTGCATGTTTTTTTCTCAATTAGAGTAAACGGGGAAATTCATAAGGCAGTTATGAAAGGTGTTCCCAAACAAACATAATTTTAGTTTGGGAACGATAACTAGCAAATTTTAGTCATTTACAACTTGACTGATTTCAGATATCAAAGCATCAATTTCAGATTGGCTATATGAACTAATACTACTGCCCGTCTTTCCGCTTACAGTCATTGAATATCGATATCCAAATTCATAGACAACCTTTGAACCATCGCGGTATGGATAAACCGTAATTTTGACGGGTATCGGCTTGTCTTTATGCTTTAGCGCAAAAACATGATCCTTTGTAATATCATATCCTTTGGCTTCTTCTTCATTAGAGAAGCTATAACTTCCCATCATTCTCGTGAAGTTCGCATAGACGGATTCATCACTGTATTTTACGTTAATTTCACCTTTTATGGTAAACTTAATTATTGGGTCTAGTGATGCGCTTACTGCTCTTACATCCTTTTCAACTTCTGAAACAGAGCGCTCAAGTGGAATTTCTTTTCCTAGTGTATTTGTAGCCTTGATAACAATAATAGAAGATGGAGGAGTCATCACTACTTGTTTCTGATTACCTGATGTAGTGATTTTTATCTCATATTTTGCAAGCAATTTGGTGACAATTTTATCACCATCAATATCACCATCAATATTATTACCATCAGGATAAATGTGAGCCAGTTCGTAACTGGCGCGCAGCGACCAGATGTGAATGGCTTTATCATTGCCGCCGGCTGTCGCTACCCAG
>LUTY01001197.1 GCA_001640045.1 Candidatus Thiomargarita nelsonii
GAACTCAATCAACAACAAGAACAACAAAAACAAATTATTACTGAGTTACAACACGATTCTGATCTACCTTACTATTTTCCGCGTGTCGATGGGGGTGAAATGTGGTCACGTTGGGATATGCAGGAAAATCCCCCCGATATTTTAATTACCAACTACTCAATGCTCAACATTATGATGATGCGGCGTATTGAGGATAATATTTTTAATGCCACTCGTGATTGGTTGGCTGAACCCAATCATCCAGAGCGTCAATTTACGCTGATTATTGACGAACTTCATGCTTATCGTGGCACACCGGGCACTGAAGTCGCCTATATTTTGCGCTTACTATTATTGCGTCTTGGTTTAACACCGGATTCACCTCAATTGCGAATTTTAACAACGACGGCAAGTCTTGATGATACTCCAGCGGGTAGAAAATTTTTGCTTGAATTTTTTGGGCGTGATAATTTTGCTTTTATTAAGGAAGAACAAACACCACCTAAGCAAAACGCACGTTTTTCGCTGGCAAGACATCAACCGGCTTTTGCCCAATTTGCCCAAACCATTCAGCCTGATCCCTTTGAACCTATGTTGCCGCCTAATCCTAAAGGCGATAAAGAAAAAACCGCGATGTCTCAATTGGCAACACAGTTAGTAGGGCAACCTATCTTATCTGATGCTCTAAAAAAAGTTGATGCTGATGATGCTTTACGTGATGCTTGTCAAGCAGAGAATCAGGGCAATATTCGGGCAACTCGTATCGAAAACTTAGACAAACAATTGTTTCCTAATGCCACCAAAAGCGTTTCTGATGCCATGCGTGGCTTGCTCCTTGCATTGGGCATGTCTCAACTCGCCAGTACCGGGCGTTCACCGCAACCGGTGCGAGGACATTTCTTTTTTCATAATTTACAAACGCTTTGG
>LUTY01001198.1 GCA_001640045.1 Candidatus Thiomargarita nelsonii
TTATCAGGCGGCAAAAGCGGCTTTACAGCGCGTCAATAAATTGTTTGCCCTTTCTTATGAACCCAAATATCCTCATCAATTTAATCCCTTTGAAAATCAATCGACGACTTCGATTCGCATAGAGAATATCTGTTTTTCCTATAATCAACAAGATTGGGTACTTGATCAGGTTTCGCTGGAAATTAAAGCGGGAGAAAAAGTCGCTTTAGTGGGCGCCAGTGGGGGTGGCAAAACGACTTTGGTGCAAGTGGTGCTCGGCTTATACGCGCCTCAATCGGGCAATATTTATTTTAATAATGTACCGATGACGCAAATTGGGATGGACGTTGTGCGTACTTATGTGGCTACGGTATTACAACATCCGGCTTTATTTAATGACACGCTCCGCATGAATCTGAGCATGGGACGTGAACATTCTGATGAAGAATTGTGGCAAGCCTTAGAAGTCGCGCAATTGACGGAAACTGTCAAAAATCTGGAAAATAGGCTAGATACTCAACTGGGACAACGGGGCGTGCGGCTTTCTGGGGGACAACGCCAACGGGTGGCGGTAGCACGGATGATTTTGGCTAATCCTAAAGTGGTGATTTTAGACGAAGCCACGTCTGCCTTAGATACGGAGACAGAAAGTAAACTGCATATGGCGTTAAATGATTTTCTAAAAGATAAAACGACTATCATCATTGCCCACCGCCTTAGTGCAGTGAAACAGGCGGATCGGGTATTTGTTTTTGATGAGGGACGGATTATTGAAGAGGGGCGGCATGAGAGTTTAATTCAGGAAAATGGTTTGTATGCGAAATTGTATAATGCCTAATTTTAGTAGGAGTCCAAGATTTATCTTGGACGAGTTTGAGTAAGAAATTGAGTTCTAGCATAAGACCTACTTTGTTTGCAAATTCGTGT
>LUTY01001199.1 GCA_001640045.1 Candidatus Thiomargarita nelsonii
GGTCATTGTAGAGCCAGAATCGTACATCAACACAAGTCTTGTTTAAACAGGAACGAATTGCATCGGGTACCGGTTGATATGTTGACAAACGGTAAACCGAAGCAAAGTTATCCCAACGAATAGGTTTTGGAAGTAGAACAAGAGAAAGTTGTTCACCATACACATCAAAGGTATGGATATGGTTGTTTTCAAAAAAGAATTGTGTAGGACCGGAATTGAAAGGAAAAAAGTCTACAGGGGCAAACTTTTTGTCCTCTAAAAATCGTTCTGGGGACATTACAAACCATCGCTCAATATCCAACAGACGAGAGCCTATAACCTTTTTGAGTATTGCGGTTTGTTTCGATAAAATTGTGTTCTGTAATTCAAAATCGTTATACATATCTTTCTGTCTTTTATGGTTAGTAATCCATCGTTGTCACCAAGCTATTTCGTATTTTAAGTGTTCCGTCTTGCAATTCCCCTAAAAGTTTCAATAATTTGTCTGATTTTTCCGCTGGGTCCTTTGCCCTTTGTAACACTCACAGGGTCATTTACAAATACAGAACCATCTAATTTTCTGATGATAAATTGAAAATCACCTACATTCAATCTATTTATTTGCAATAAATCATAAATGTGTTCTAAATCTGTAACCGTTTTATCCGTTACAAACTTGACATTTTCCATATCCCGTTTAGGTTGTTTTTGTCTACCAATGATATCTTTGCTACCAATACCAGCTATCTTGGTAACAATTATTTCATTTTTCCGTTGCCCCGCATAAACTGTAGAGATACCCGCCATAGCTAATTCGACCAAACTCGCGGCTTCGACAGAGAGTCGTCCGCCCCCTATTTTAATCAGCAAATCAGGATTTTCATTCATTTCATACAAAACACTCGTCCCTCCTTCTGCAAAAAATT
>LUTY01001200.1 GCA_001640045.1 Candidatus Thiomargarita nelsonii
CTAACGTGAATTGTACTGTATTGAGAGGATCAACTTTCACTTCCCAACTTCTGATTGAATAACTTCGCTCAGCAGAGATCATGCCTGTTGCGATGCTCCACTAACTAAATCTTGAATAGAGACTTGACGACGAGTATCTTGAGTGCCTTCACCCAATTGGGTTAATTCAAGTTTTTTTGACTTGACATGTTGGAGTTCTTGGACTACTAGCCGACTAATGAGTTTGATACCATTTAACAGTATTATGGATACCCTGTTCTATACTGGTAGCCGCTTGCCAGCCAAGTTCCTTTCTGACGCTGCTCACATCTAACAAACGCTTTTTCACGCCCACAAATTTGGTGGTATTGTGCTGAATTTTTCCGCTAAAGCCAGAAGCCTGCCGAATGATTTCTGTTATGGCTTTGATAGAATAAGCCTGTCCAGTCCCCAAATTTAAAACATCTACTTTAGAATTGTCCGCAGCCGCGATAATCCCATCGACAGCATCTTCCACATACAGAAACTCTCGTTCTTGGCTGCCATCCCCCCAAACTTCAACCACTTCAGTGCTATTCTGTGCAGCACGGACAAATTTGCCAATCAACGCTCCCATAACATGAGAATTTTCGGCAAAACTATCGCCAGGACCATAAACCGTCGGTAAGACGACACTGGTACAATCCAGCCCATATTCCTCACGGTAGGCGCGTTGCCCAATCAACAGTGCTTTCTTTGTCATGGCATAACTGAACAAATAATCTTCCGGCTCAGTTCCCCATAATTCCGTCTCAGGATGTGGCTCCCCATGAGAAGGATACATACAATAAGATAAGATACTGGTAAATTTCGCTTTAGGAAAAAAACGCGCCCATGCCTCCAGAATATTGACATTCATGGACATATTAACGTGAAACTGCGTTGCA
>LUTY01001201.1 GCA_001640045.1 Candidatus Thiomargarita nelsonii
GACGGGCTTCAAAAACCCAGATTTCTTCATCTACCCATTGTCCTTCTGATGCTGCCAGCGTCAACTGGTTAGCGGTACCCACTTGGCGTGTGTGCAAGGTGATAGTCCATGAACCGGGGCGTACTTGTAAGCGCAAATGTCCATCGGCTTCCAAACGGGCGGGTAGGGGACTGTTTAAGGACATGGCAATATGCTTATTAAGCATGACTGGTCCGAGTACGATTTCGCGCTGTTGTCCGGCGATATCCATTTCTATGCGCGTGATGATTTGTAGGGGGATGTCGTCGATAATACGGCGGTAAACGCGCATATCAAGACGATTTTCCACAGCCGTTTGATGCTCACTGCGTTGATGGAGCCATAATCGACCTTCAGTATCCAATTGTGGGAGAGTCACGGGAGTGTCATTAATGCTTAAGGCAATGAGTCCGGTATTGGCTGGTATTTGCAAAAATTTTGGTGCTCGTTCCCAGTGAAATTGTCCTCGTATGGTCAACTGACCTTTGGGCGCAAATAGACTGGGTACGCCTCTCCGATCGGCAACCAAGGCAGCGGTATCATTGATTTGTACCGATTGTGGCCAGTGTTTGGCACTGCCCGGCAGGGCTATCCAACCGGCACTGTTGACTTGCCATTTTTGGGTAAATTCTGCTTGGGTGGCGTTTACTTTTAGATTAAGCCGTGATGGCCAACGACAAATTCTCTCTAACTCCCCTGATTGGTTAGGGGGACAAGTATGATCTTGATGATCATGTAATACCCATTGTACCCAAGGTAGTAAAGGGGGAGGAACGTCTAGGGTGTCGGCTCGCGGGGCTATACTCAGTATAAGGCAAGCCATAAAAATGATGTGTCGATTTTGAGGTTTTTTTGTCATATGCTATGCCGTCCATAAATTTAAGTT
>LUTY01001202.1 GCA_001640045.1 Candidatus Thiomargarita nelsonii
CTGTGATCCATTCTGACCGCGTATAAATAATTTTAATTATAAAACAATAACTTATTGATAAATGAACCCAAAATCCGTTGATTCCGCTAATCCGTTGTACTAGACTATGCAATCATCAGACGCACACAATAATTTAGCTTATTAATTGATAACTGATAACTGATAACAAAAAACAAATGAAAACCGTCAAGCAACGCGAAGTCCGCGTCTTCATCTCCTCCACCTTTCGAGGCATGTTTGATGAACGCGAAGTTCTAGTCCGACACGTATTCCCAGAAATCCGTCGTCGTTGCTTTGAGCGCGGTGTTGGATTTGTCGAAGTTGACTTACGTTGGGGCATTACCACAGAACAAGTCGATCTCGGCTTTGCCGTGCCCATTTGTTTTCAGCAAATTGACAACTGCCAACCCTTTTTTATCGGTTTATTGGGCGAATATTACGGCTCCACCATTCTCCCTGAGCAAGTCGAAGAAGCCTGTCGAGACTATCCTTGGATAAAACAAGGCTATCTCGATCGCAGCATCACCGAATTAGAAATGACTTATGCCCTCTTTGATGCCGGGCAAACACGCTCGCCTGAACAACGGCAAGCCCTCACTGATAAAGCCTTATTTTATTTTCGCGATCCAAACTATATCGAGACGCTGCCTGAAGATGAAAAAGAACGTCAAGACTATCTCAAAGTCTTAGCAGCAAACCGTTCAAAACAGCAAAAATTAAAACAGCGTCTGCGCGATCATGGTTGCCAGATATTTGATTATAAACAACCGATTGATTTAAAAGAGCTTGTTTTAGAGCCGCTTTGGGCCAAAATTGACCAAGCTTTTCCCGACACCCCGACACTCCAAGAGCAAGAAGATTTTGACCACGATGCCTTTGCTTTTAGTCGGCAAACGGTGTACA
>LUTY01001211.1 GCA_001640045.1 Candidatus Thiomargarita nelsonii
GGTCTGGATATTTCAGCCCGAATGCTCTAGGTACTTACATTTTCACTATTTCCAATCATAATCGTAAAAAAAACCCCTCGTTCAAATCGAACTTGGGGTTATATTTTACCAAACTTCCTCAACAACTATTTTTTCTTATTTTTGTACCGAAATTTGACTTTCTTCGTCTCGCCAGCCTTAATGTTGACGGTTTTGCCCCTTGGATCTTTCAGATAACCGTGCCACACTTTTAGCTTGTACTTGCCGGGAGGAATGTTCTCGATCTTGAAAGTACCATCTTCAGCGACCACAGCATAGTACGGATTTTTAGCCACAAACACAAAACTGTGCATGAAATCGTGCTGATCGCATTCCACCTTCATGCCAGCCCCCCTTCTCAGCTTGATCGTCTTGCTCACCTCGCTGTTTTGATTTGGCTGACTGACATTGATCTTGGTCTTCTTGGCTTTACCAATGATTTCGTAGGTGTGGATGTTATGGGCAACCGGATCAGAATTGATAGCCGTGAGTTTGCCCTTATTCGCCATCACCGTGAAAAACGGTAAAAACTCGCAAGCTTTTTGATTGATGGTGGTATTTTTTTCGTCTTCGAGCCAAGCCTTACCTTTTTTCACCTTGTCCAGATAAACCACGACATCGTTGAGTGCGCCATTATTGACCTTGACGTAATTGATTTCGCGCTTGCCAGTACCGCAGACATCTGTGTCCTTGGTGATGGTGTACATTTTGCTGTGCTTTTTGGCATCTGCTTCTGAACCGGCGAAGGTGACTTGACCAGTGATGGTGCCACCCTTGGTGACTTCTACCACCTTATAGGCGGCCGCATTGACGGGTAAAAACAGTGCTGAGACCATGACTGAACTCAGAACAACGGATAATGGTTTTTTCATAAATACTTCCTTTTGGTTGATGGTAAATCAAACATTAACATACACTTTTAGCTTGGTGCTGATCAAGCCTAAATATTTCTTCAAGCATTTCAATCACAAAACGTCGATGGCTACTATCTGCAAGGCTATCCAACATTTTCAATAACTTATCGCTACTCTGTTCAATATCCAAAAGACGTAAAGCACGTCCCATATCGCGGGCAGTGGCACCAGCCCCCACAAAAGCCGCCTCAATGATTGAGTCCAACGCCTCCGTGTGCCCTAACGCTGCCAAGGCTTCAGCCGCTGCCTTACACACACCGACATCCCTATCATGCAACAATTCTACAAATTGTGCAAGAATTTCTCGTTCCCACGCGGAGCGTGGGAATGCCTGCCTCGACGCTCTGCGTCGAACAATTTGTTGACGCTCGGCTAGGATCAGTACTGTTAACGATTGGATTATTTGGCGACGCACACTGCTATCTTCATCTGGCAAAGCACTAAATAGGACAGGTATAGCCGATTTATTACCCAACAATCCCAAGGTACGCGCACAAGCCAAACGTAAATCACGATCCCCGATATTCAGATGGGTTGCCAAACTACCAACAGCATCCGCTAATTCTTTAGTATCAGGCGATCTCTTGGCGATATGTCCCAACGACTCTGCCGCCTCTCGACGTAATACCGTATCATCATCATTAAGTGCCTCAATCAACGCTCTGATTGCCTCGATATGATCACTTTCACCCAAAATGCGGGCACTGAGGTGACGCACATCTGTTGCAACATCTACCTTTTTCTGAACAAACAAACGCTCACCTAGTTCGATATTTTCTTGACTAATTTCTATGTATTCTTGGATTTCCTCAGAAAATTCATCTGGCGGTAATTTCTCTTCATCCATCAATAACTTGGCTGCCTCTGCGTTATCCATTGCAATGGCTTCTAGTGTGGACATAGCAGGTGCTTCATCTGAAACCGACTCATTTTCATTTGAGGGCATTGTTTTGGCCTCTTCATGCTTGGACAACATAACCACTTCACCCTTTAAGGCAGCGATCACTACATCCAGTGGAGTACGCTGCTGCGGTGCGCCTTGATAAACTTGATGCAATTGCATCAAAGCATTCAGTGCCGCGAATCGAACTGGTTGCGCCTCGTCTTTCACCGCCCAACTCAAAATATTGAGTGCCTCACTATCTCCCAAAATACCGAGTGCCGTTGCCACAGTGCTACGCAGACTGACATCGCGTTCTCGATCAGACAATATTTGTAGCAGCTTATGTAGTATGCTTTGATCCCCTAAATGGGAAAGCAAGCTACAGGCAGCGGCTACCACTGTATCATCTGGGTCATTGATGCATGAGCGAATTTGTTCAAGTATTTCTTGGGGGAGAGATTCTATATCACGCAGAGCCGATAAGGCGGCTGCCCGTACCGCCGGACTGGAATCGGTGAGCAAGGTTGCGATTTTTTCAGGCTCAGTGACCGAAAAATGCCTTGTGACTTCAATAACAGCACGTCGCATTTCAGCATCGGGATCCTTGAGAAAGCGCAACATGACATCCAGATATTGTGAAGCGCCCGGTTTTCCAAGCGCACGGATAGCGGCAACGCGCACTTCTCCCACCTTATCCGTCATCGCCCGTGCCAAAGCTTTGCGTGCCTCCGCGCCATGAGAGAATCCCAAAGCGATGGCGGCTCGGCGACGCTCCCTTGGCGAGCCTTCGGTGAGCCGTTTGATCAGCACTGTCTCTCCGCCGATCAAGGCAAGGGCTTTTAATACTTCACTTTCAATATCTTGGCCCTCTTCATCCTCTAAGATGGCAGCCAGCACGGGCACTGCTTGGTTGACACGCAAACGTCCCAAGGTTTCCACTGCCTTGAGCTGCATATCCCACCAATCGTTCCAATCCTGGGTATCATCCCACGCCATATCGTCGGGACAACTTTTAGCAATCTCAAGCAAAGGGGCAATCACTTCCTCGCCACCGATTTTGCCCAAAGCCTCGACAATGGCGGTTTTGACTTCACCATTGGGATCATTTGTCAAGGATTCCAAGAGTGCTGGGATGGCTTCAGGGTTTCCAATACGACCCAAGGCTTCAACAGCATCTATTGAAACGTCTATATCTTCATCGCGCAAACGCTGAATCAGTGCAGGGATCGCTAAATTGTCTCCCAATGTGCCTAAGGCGCTGGAAGCGTAGCAGCGATCTACTTCGTCACCAGTAGATGTTAGGTGACATAAGCTGTCTATTACTTTTTTTTTGTTAGCCATTATATTTTTTTAATGCAAAGCGACAGGCATTTCCAACACGCGACGCAGAGCGTCGCAACAGGCATTCCCACGCAGAGCGTGGGAACGAGAACAGAATGTTTTTCTCGTTCCCACGCTCTGCGTCAATGCCATTAAGTTAAGGAAAAAGTGTTATA
>LUTY01001204.1 GCA_001640045.1 Candidatus Thiomargarita nelsonii
GCGCGACCCTCACCTTTAGCATAACCGGAACCCATCATCGCCAGACCTTGATCTTGCATAACAGTCGTCACATCAGCAAAGTCCACATTAATCAAGCCAGGGCGCGTGATCAATTCAGAAATGCCTTGAACGGCACTATACAAGACACCATTAGCGGCTTTGAAAGCCTCCAATAAAGTGGTTTCTCTGCCCAAGACACTCAACAATTTTTCATTAGGAATAATAATCAAAGAATCAACTTGAGCGTTCAGTTCTTTCAGACCGGCTTCCGCAACCAAGGCGCGTTTTCTACCTTCAAATGGAAAGGGACGGGTGACGACGGCTACTGTCAGTATGCCGATTTCTTTGGCAACTTGTGCCACAACGGGGGCTGCGCCTGTGCCGGTACCGCCACCCATGCCAGCCGTGACAAATACCATATCAGTCCCCTCAAGGACTGCCATAATACGTTCACGATCTTCCAAAGCCGCTTTTTCACCTATTTCGGGGTTAGCTCCCGCCCCCAAGCCTTTAGTGACCTCGGTGCCTAATTGCAAAATGGTCCGTGCAGATGAGTTTTTAAGGGCTTGTGCGTCGGTATTAGCACAAATAAATTCAACGCCTTCAATATTGCCCTGGAGCATGTGCTCAACGGCGTTACCACCGCCTCCACCAATCCCAACTACTTTAATGACAGCATTTTGGCTGTATGTATCCATTAATTCAAACACTTTGATAACCTCCTCATTTTTCTAAAAGTCTATATCTAAAATACGCAAAACCAATTCATCAAAATTGATACCTGCCACTTGAGCGGCTTTTGGAACCAAGCTATGGTCTGTCATCCCCGGTATGGTATTGACTTCTAGCAACCAAGCTTGTCCTGCTGAATCAACGATAAAATCCACCCGCCCCCATCCGCGA
>LUTY01001205.1 GCA_001640045.1 Candidatus Thiomargarita nelsonii
ATATGAATCGCATCCAAAATTGACGTTTTGCCACTGCCATTAGGCCCAACGATTAAATTCATTTGCTTGGGCTTAGAGAGATTATCAGTAAAATCAAATGTGCTATTTTCAATAGCCCGAAAATGTTGCACTTTGAGAGAATGAAGTTTCATAAAAATATTTATCGTTCCCACTCGACGCAGAGCGTCGAGTGGAGGTTAGATTAATTGCCTTACCGCTGCCTCAAACACCTGCCCTCGGTGTTCATAATTTTTAAACATATCAAAACTAGCACAGGCAGGCGATAGTAATATTGCATCACCGGTGCTCGCTAATTTTGCCGCTTGTGCTACCGCCTCTTCCATGCTCTGAGCATGAGACACTGGCACAGAATCCGCTAACGGCTCAGCAATCCGATACGCATCTTGTCCTATCAGCACACAAGCGCGGCAATGATGTGCTACAACCTCTGCTAAGTATGCAAAATTCGCGCCTTTGCCTTCGCCTCCAGCAATGAGAATAATTTGTCCCGGTTTTTCTAAGCTTTTAATCGCGGCAATCGTTGCCCCCACATTAGTGCCTTTAGAATCGTTATACCAATCAATACCTTGACTATTCGCCACCCAAGCGCAGCGATGGGGTAAACCGCGAAAGTGTTGGAGTGCGTCTAGCATCGCCGACTGATGCAAGCCCACGGCTTCTCCTAAAGCGAGTGCCGCTAAGGCATTGGCTTGCATCATGCGCCCTTTTAAGCGCATTTGGTTGATAGATAACAAGGGGATGAATGAGCTGTTGTGAGTACGCACTAAATATGATTCACCTTGATATTGACAGATTCTAAAATCTCCCCGATTATTGCGTAAGCTAAAGCTTAAATATTGACGGTGTGGTGGGAGCATAGCGACTACTGCGGGTTCGTCGGCA
>LUTY01001206.1 GCA_001640045.1 Candidatus Thiomargarita nelsonii
ACCTGAAAGCCGATTTGCAAAGCTATCTTAAAGAGAAATTGCCGCCTCACATGGTACCTGAGCAGTTGATTTTACGTGAGCAACTCCCCCGCACCCCTAATGGCAAAGTTGACCGACAAGCTTTGGCAACCATAACCAACGAAGCGGATACATCAAAACCTTATATTGCCCCCCGTACCCCAACGGAACAAACCGTGGTGCAAATATGGCAAGAACTATTCAAGCTGGAGCAGGTTGGCGTGACTAATGAGTTTTTCGCTTTGGGGGGTAATTCATTGTTAGCCCTGCAACTGTTGTCCAAAATTGAGCAACAATTTCAAGTCACTTTGCCTTTGCAAATGCTATTAAGCCATAACACTGTTGAAGAGTTAGCCCAACAAATTGAAGCTTTGCAAGCCTCCCAAATAATATCCCCATCAGATATTAATACCGAAAATTCTGAAGAAATAGTTTGGTAACCAATCTAACGCAAAATAAATAAAGAGAGTTTACAATGTTATCAATAAACCAGTTTATTGTCTTTCTCCACCAACAAGGCATTAAATTATGGCTTGACGAGCAAGGCCGGTTACATTCAAAAAGCACAAAAGGAGTATTAACCCCAGCTTTACAAAACGAATTAAAGGCTCGCAAGGCTGAGGTGATTAATTTTTTGCGTCAAACTCAAACCATCACCTTGCCGCAAGCAACACCAGTACCGGAAGAACTGTATAACCCCTTTCCTCTGACCGATATTCAAGAAGCTTATTGGCTAGGACGAGGCGAGCGTTTTGAGTTACATACTCCCACCCACTCGTATGAAGAGTTAGCTTGTCAGGGACTTTCGCCAATTCAGTTAGAACAGGCTTGGCAAATGCTCATCAAGCGGCATGATATGTTGCGGGCCATCATATTGCCAAGTGG
>LUTY01001207.1 GCA_001640045.1 Candidatus Thiomargarita nelsonii
AGCGGTAGCAACAGGCAAAAGTCGCAAAGGATTGAGCAGGGCTTTAGCAGAAAGTCCTGATTGATTTTTTTAGTCGTTTTCCAGTTATGTCTGATACACGAGCGAATCAACTCCGAAAACAACTTGGTGCCGTACAAAAACAATTGCCATCGGTTTCTCCTCATTCTCAGATCACATTTTATCCGGGTGATATTCCCGGCCACGATGAAGTGGCACATTTATGGGGACTTGCCAACGGTTTGCGTCCTTCCAAGGTGCCTGGACTGCTTAATTTGCAAAGAAGAGCTTATAAAGTATGACCTCCATTTGATGTAAATGCCATCGTCTATCTTGTCATCTCAGCCATGTTAGGCAACGCGACGACAGGTGGGCTAGTTTGGACTTCTAAATCTTGGACTTCGGAGTCCAAACTTCACTGACTAAATTTCTCTTGGACGTCCAAACTGAACATGGTACCTCCGTCAATATGCTGAAGGCTTGGTGGATATCCAAGTTGTCCCAGGTGATCATTTTATGATGATGACTCAGCCTTCTGTGCCAGCATTGGCTGAAAAACTGAAGGTTTGCCTTGAGTAAGCCTTGGCAATTTAAGCGCCGGATTTCAGGTGGTTAAAACCACCTTGCCTGGCTATTAAATTACACACACATGAACAAATATTGGAAAAACATAAACGATATGATGACAACCCATTACCCCCTCTCTTCCCCACAACTCGACATTTGGTTCGACCAAATCCTGTATCCCAATGTACCACTGTACAACACTGGTGGCTATGTGCGGATAGAAGGGCCTATTGATCCGGCCCAGTTTGAAAAGGCTATCAATCAAGTTATTGGGGAAAATGATGCACTTCGCACCCTCATTCACGAGGGGGAAAGTCTGCCCACGCAAACCTTTGCGG
>LUTY01001208.1 GCA_001640045.1 Candidatus Thiomargarita nelsonii
CAAATAATTCAATCGGATGAAATATTCGCTTTCGTTGCGTGGACAATAATCCCAATAATTCCACCAGATTGGCTTTTCACATTGGGTTACGGCACGGATTAATTTGCCAGAATCACCATGAATATTCTGTATTATTCTTGATAAATCTTTGCCTTTACGACTAACACCAAGAAGATGATAATGGTTATTTAAAATAACCCAATGATCTAGTTGCCAACCAAAGGCTTGGAAGTTTTCCCGAATGAGCTTTAGAAGCTTTTCTTTTAGAGCATCTTGAGCTAGCTAATAAAGGGCGTTTTTTGTAGATAGCACCAGTAAGAAAATACGGTGTATCATCAAAAAATGCGTGAATGGGTGTATGAGGATGACGTTTAAACATAAATTATACTCAGCGCAGTGAATTTTTGGAGTACAAAGCAAAGTGTAGCTGCGTTTTGTACACAAATTCGTTACTATAATAGAATTTTGGCGATTTTGTCATGTACAAAGCGTTGCTTTGTACTCCAATAACCCTACGATTGCTGATACTTTTGCTGGAGCAGGTTGGGCGTTCCAGAACGAAGTATGCAAGCTTTCGGTTTGATAAACACGCACGATGTATCGACATCAGGAGAAATCTGAGAAATCTTGTAACGTTTTAGAGTAGCAATGAAACGTTTCGGACGGGGTTGCATACTGGCGGAACGCCCAACCCCGCGAAAAAATCCTATTTATTCAAGAAATAGGATTTTTAGATTGCTACTCACCTTCAAGAGGACAACATGGATTAAATTCTTTGTAGTTATTGATGTTTATCCCTGTTTATATATAATCGCTGTAGTTTGTTTTATCTCGATGCCAGCTAAATTTATTGTATTGCAGGACGCGGAGCGTCCAAGCAGGCATTCCCACGCAGAGCGTGG
>LUTY01001209.1 GCA_001640045.1 Candidatus Thiomargarita nelsonii
AGGTGGTGGTGAGAGTGATGAAAGGCCGGTACATGAAGTGTCGGTGAGTGGTTTTGCCATGGGGCGTTATGAAGTGACCGTGGCTGAGTTTAGGCGATTTGTGAATGCAACCGGATATAAGACGACTGCGGAAAAGGAAAATAGTTGTTGGAGTTACAAACAGGGCTGGAAAAATGTAGAGGGTGCTAACTGGCGTCATCCTGGTTTTTCTCAAGCTGATACAGAGCCTGTTGTTTGTGTGAGTTGGTACGATGGGACAGCTTATGCTGAATGGTTAAGTGAACAAACCGGTCAGCAATATCGTTTGCCGACTGAAGCCCAATGGGAATACGCCGCTCGGGCTGGGACGGAAACGAAATATTGGTGGGGCAACACTGCTTCTCACGAATATGCTAATTATGGTGCTGATCAATGCTGTAGTCCTTTAGCGGAAGGTAAAGACCGTTGGGAATATACCGCCCCTGTGGGATCGTTTGCGCCTAATTCCTTTGGTATATATGACACTGCGGGGAACGTATGGGAGTGTCTCTGCTCTGAGTATGAAAGTAAATATAGTGGTAAAGAACTTCTGTGTGCAAAAAATGTAAATAAAAACAGCCGTTTGTCCTTGCGTGGCGGCTCGTGGGGCGTCGGCACGGCGAGGTTGCGCTCGGCTGGCCGCTACGTCTGGGGGCCGACTTTCCGCGACGTCTTTGTGGGCTTGCGGCTCGCCAGGCTATAACCCTTTATTCTTTCTCACTTTTACTCTTTTTGTTTTTTGATTTTTTTTCTTTTATTTTTTTGTTTTTTTGTTTTTTTGTTTTAGTTTTTTTTTATTTATTTTTTTTTATTTAGTACAACGGATTAACGGAATAAACTGATTTTAAAAGAAAATATAGCCAGAGAGAGGAAAAGTGCGGG
>LUTY01001210.1 GCA_001640045.1 Candidatus Thiomargarita nelsonii
CTCTGATGACACCCGTCACCTTGCTCCAGAATTACCTTGGCGCCATTTAATTTTTTTGATAGTATTTTTTTCTTATGCTGGACGGGGTTTGCAACCCCTTAGTAACGTTAAATATCGCTCAACTTCGTTCTCTTTGTTGTAGTCTTAAAACGTTACGGATGGGGTTGCAAACCTGCGTGGCGACATAGAAACTATTTTCACATCAACTAGATTCTACCAAAATGATCCGTGAATTTCATATTAATAATTTCAAATCATTAGTTAATTTTCAATTCCAATTAGATAAATTTACTTGCCTGATTGGTTTAAATGGCTCTGGAAAAAGTACAATTTTACAAGCGCTTGATTTTACGACGCAACTTATAAAAGGTCATATCGAAGACTGGTTAAAATCATATTATTCTTGGCGTAGCGAATTTAATGCCAATACTTTAACTTGTCCCAATGAAGAAATTGTTAATGATACTAGCGGCGAAATCCTTTTTAAGGTGGCTGATCGCGCCTACCATATAGGCAATAATCCCCTTAAACCGATTGAGTTTAAATATCAAGGTTCCCTCCTGTCAATACTACAAGACGAGGCCAAAAAAGTCGTCAAAAAACGGCCTACTTCTACAAAAAGGCCTACATTTTGGGTCAAATTGCCTCGGCGGTTTGCCTGCCACTCTCTGGCATTGGTATTTTTAAGGTTTCGACATAAGGAGAAATCTTGAAAAATGAGCCTAAAACACCGGCTCCGCTGGAAAACCCCAGACAGACAACAATGACGAAAAAAATGACAGTCATATTAAAATATTGTTTTTATTAAATTATAAAAAATGACGATAAAATGACAATCATACAAGGCATTGTTTTTATTAAATTCTATATTTTTAGCTCCATTTTCCAGTGAGGCTTCG
>LUTY01001305.1 GCA_001640045.1 Candidatus Thiomargarita nelsonii
TCCTGAGTGATTGTTCGAACAATGCGCGATTTTTGGCGGCTCCGCATGAGGACTTGAGAGCATTGTTGTTATTGATACTTGGAGGTTTTTATTCGTTGTTGACCATTAGTTGTACTCACCACTGCGACAAAATGATGTTGGTTCGCTGATGCTTTTGAGTCAAAATCTCAAATTAAAAGATTATTTGAGCGACTCAGATTATGAAGCAGAAACGCTGTTTGATGCTGGTTTATATGACGGTGCCGTTTACGTGTGTCATTGAATTTGCATTAAAAGCAAGAATGGAGTCTATCGATGGATCATGAAATATTGGTGAAAGAATTCCGTCAAATGGCCAAAATTCTCAAGCAAGAAAAAGGGCCTATTTCATTATTGATGCTTAAAGCCTTTGATGCACAAATGAACGATTGGAATCTGATTGTCAGTGCGCCAGCGTATGATAATTTAATGTTGAAAGCGGCACTGACCGATTTGGTCACGATATTTAATAAACAGCTTAGTCAAACTATCTCAGAACAAATTATACGCTCGACTATTTTAAAAACCACTGCTCCTTTTGTAAAGGAAATCAATCAAGCCTTCAAGGTGACAAATGCCGTCAAATATATCTATTCATCTGTCATATCGGGTATTTATCTGGAAAAAGCGATTATTTTTGAGTCTCATATAACACAAGGGTTCTTAATGTTTTGAAGCTGTGCCTTATGCCGGACGGGATTTACAACACCGTCCATAACGTTTCAGTCTTAAAACGGCGGCGATGGTTTTGCAAATCCCGTCCGGCTAGATGGTAGTGGCATTATGACGCTGGAGCGTCATGATCGGCATTCCGCAGCGAAGCGTTGGAACGATAAAAATTATGCAAACCTTATGCGATGGAGTATAATCACATTAACAAAGTTTATTCTACCGTCAAATAGTCAAACTGAATGCGACAAAATAGCAGTAAAATAAACGACCTCCTCAAAATCTGGCCCCAAAAAACTATCACTGTTCAATCGGTTTGGTCGTGTGTGTGGTTATATTTCCACGGCTGGTAAAAATGCTAAAAACGTTTTTGAAGCTATCAAAGAAGCCTTCAAGGGAATCCCTTTTATTCCCTCTTCATAAACAAACATCAACGCCCGTTTCATCACACCAGATGAAACGGGCTTTTTTTGGGGGGGAGTAGTTACATTATTTAGTTCTCGCAAGAAACAAGAAGATTTCTTCCCACACCACCATCACAAGTGTCAGAACCGCGCATACCATGGAGATAGTCGTTATCGTCCTCACCAAAGAGGAAATCGTTGCCATCGCCACCAAAAATCCAGTCGTTGCCATCACCACCCTCAAGTACGTCGCTACCACTTTTACCTAAGAGCAGATCCATACCAGCATTCCCTTGGAGCAAGTCGTCGTCATCACCACCTATAAGTATGTCAATACCATCACCACCCTCAAGTATGTCCTTACCATTTTCACCATAGAGTTTGTCCCTACCTGCCTGGCCTTGGATCTGGTCGTTGCCATCGCCACCATGGAGCGTGTCGTTACCTTTACCACCACAGAGGATGTCGTCACCCTCAAGACCATAGAGTGTGTCGTTGCCACCTAAACCACAGATAATATCATTACCGTTCGTTCCTACGAGGGTCTCGCTAGCACGACTACCAGTGATAGTACACCTATTGTTTTTGACAATAAGAGCACATTTCTCGTCAATAACGCTATCTTGTATTATTAAATCCAAGGAATTAAATGTGACATCGGCAAATACGCCCGGCAGTGGTTGATTGGCCAAGGCGAAGCCTTCGGTTAAGTCTCCGGGAGTCACACTAGGTTCAAGTGTCACTTCTCCAACGGCAATTGCTTTAAAAGAAAATAAGGCCAAAATCACATTGGCACCTGAAACCGGATCAGGAAATGCTAATCCCGTTAAGTCATCACCGTCGGGGGACTGCCCTTGAGCCCAAGGTTCAACAACGATTGGCCCTCCTACCAGTTCCAATTGAGTGTCATCAAAACCAACATCGATTCCCCACCCAAGAACGGGATCAGGAATAGTAGCCAACAATTCAACTGTGAAGGTATCCCCCACATTCACAGTATTTTGGGCTGTGTTAAGCGATACATTGACGGCAGCTGACCATCCCACCGTCGTATAAAACATTGAAACAAACAAAACTATCAACTTCTTCATAATTGTTCACCAGTGTGTGAGTAACAATCCTATCTTTCACTCCACTACCATCAACTTAAGCAGCTTATTTCTCATTTAAAGATGGAATTAATAAATATTACCTTGCCTGATGGAAAGTTAAATACCCCCATTCCTTTGACAAAGGAAGGTTTCTTAAGTTGAAGGCAATGACCTTTTATTTTCATTTTATGGATTAAGCAACTTATGCCACGCTTGATAATCGACTAGCGTGATACACATATCTGAATCATCGTAATTAGCCTTGGCAAGGTAGCGATTATCCCCTTCACAACTGCCGAACGCGGCTAATAAATGTGTGAAATCATTCTCATCAACCTTGCTATCACTGTTTAGATCACCTTCTTGAGGTTCTGGCTGATTGGCAACAAGCTCATCAAACCAAATTAAATCAGCATCATTGATAATACCATCTCTATTAATATCAGCAGGGTGATCCAAACTATTGGGGAAAGTATTCAGCAAACCAAGGATTAATCCGCGATCATCGTTATCTAAATCCGCATCGCCATCCACATCTCCGGGCGCACCTGCAAAAACAACCACTATATACTCTGACTCAATCGTTTCCATGTCTGCCAAATCATCATTAATAGTCTGATACGTGTCCTGATCCGCCATTCCACCAAACACATGTTCACCCAGGCCAAAGAATTGAATTTGGTATTTACCCGGTACCGGATTTAAAATCAGGAACTGCTCCAGTTTACCATTGCCAGAAAAAAAAGCACCTGGAATTTCAAGCAGTTCGCCTAGTTCTTCAGTATAGCCTAAGCGTCTTCCTAAAGGATCAGTAATAATAAAATCCACAGGATCAAACAAACCTTGGAACCACCCTTTAATGTCTTCTCTGGTAGCAGAGCCTTGTAAGACGAAAAACAATAATTGTGGAGACAACATAGGGAGTTCTCGTGTCTCAATTCTAATGTATGGGATTGTTATTGGCCCTATTACAATCTCATCAACGACAGGATAAGAGACAGTGAATGATTCTAAGAAATTTTTAATAAACCCTTGCCCACCATTATGGTTCGCAAGTTCAGCAGCCGCTTCCACCATACCAATACAGGTATATGTGTTACTGCCCCCTTTTTGTGCTGCTGGGGAAAGTGTAGCCTCAATACCATCTATGCTGCTGAAGTTGATAAACTGAAACGTAGCACCAGCAGCAATCATATTCTCCACTTTTTCTTGCATTTTGTCTGCAAGTTCGGAATCAATAGGAATCTCCACAAAATCTATGACTGGTGAATTCTCTTGACCAGGCAATTGGGCATCATGCTCAAAGGTCGCCCGCGAATGCACAGCTTGAACAGCATCTTGTTCCGGAATAAGCAAGGATTCTGAACCATCTTCCGAAACATAGGTACCCGTGGGATAACCTGGATGTGACTCATAGACGGTACCTTGGTAGTTAAATCCAACGTGATCAAATCCTGGAATCTCATCAACAAAGAAGCCCCACGTTCCATCTTTATCGTCCCCAGATTTTTCTCGGAATAATATCGATGATATGACAGATTGGAAAGTAACATTGTCCACCGCATATCCCGCAGGTTCATCTTCAATAATTTCCGTGCGCCAACTGGCGATATTTCCACCAGAGATGGTAAAAGTTTCAATACCAAATTGAGTGTTAGTCCGTTGCCCTAAGACGTTACCGTCTTTATCAAACCACCTGATTCGCGTAGAACCAAAGGCATCGAAATAACCAGCATCGAGTGTAAAGCTTTCGACTATTGCTCCTTCTTCAGGCTTTTCAGGATTAACAAAATGACCCTCAATTGCCCCTTCAAAACGTGGAGTACCAGACAAGACAGGTGAAGTTGGATTGGCACCGTCTGTGCTAATAAAAGGGTTATCACCGGCGAAAACAATCCCCTGATCACTATATTGATTGGTGATGTGGGTATTAACAGGAAATTCAGAAAAAGTAATTAAAGGGGCATCATCCGCCTCTAGAACTGCCTGTTGTTCAGCCGGCACTGGGATATTGTCCACTACATTTGGTGAAGTGGCATAAAAAACAGTCTCTTCATCAGCGATTACCCCCTGCTGAACAGCCAAGCCTGATATAATCAAACCAGGGATCAGTATCGCCTTTGTCTTTCGCAATTTTAATTGCGACATACTTTTTATCATCACAGTCTCCTAAATTGAACGTATTCACAATATTCAAGGTTTTTCAAGCTCATTTCATAAATCCGCACAATGGCTTTGGCGTAATATCAAACTGGATATCGCCTATCTGATTCAATGAAAGGTTACAACGGTAAGATGGTATGAAACCAATAGACTTGATCTCAATACGCCAGAAATCAGCATCGTGATAAACAGACCATTGCCACTGCTTAATGGGATATTTTAGCGACTTTTCTCTAATAGCAGTGCTGACACTCTTGTGGCTCATTGCCCTAATGAAGGCACTTTCCGCATCTTCTATCTCCTTTCTAGAGATGAGGCTAGAGTTTTGCGCTATAATTTTTTCAATTTCTTCACTGGTGAAGACGGAAACATCCGCTACATGATTACAACCAGTAAACCACCAACAGAAACAGAACAACAAACATTTCATTTAGCTTTTCCATATTGTGTCTATAGCCCGTAGTTTGGACTGTTGACGATAGGAAGTCCAATAAATTGTTGAAATTTGCAAGCTCACTCCAACCTACACGATCTCAATTCCCCCTTATTCCATCTTTTTATCTTTGATAATTTTTATGAATTCTATTATCAAAATTTATAATTTTGTGTGCATAGAGTAGCTACATACAGGTAGTCCTGTAAGTAAATAAAAGTAGCGATGATGTTTGAAAAAAACCCAGTTCCTTGTCATCACTACTGATTGACAGGACTCTCACGAAGTTTTACAGCCGACTACTGCCAACAGGTACATCACCAAATGACAGCCTATTATCTACGAGCATCGGATGTCGTGCTTAAGTCACACTTTTCAGAACATTGTCACTTCAGTCAAACTGAACCGTTTTTGATTTGTTTCACTCACCAAACGATGGTTCAGCTTTTCACAGCGTGTCAAATCCTCCCTTGGTTAATGGATGACCAGATTGAAATTCTCCCACACTAACTTGCCTATAGTTGTCCAGAAAAGTTTTATCCAGCATTGAATACGATAAATGAATCTGCTATAACACTTTAATAACACAAACCTCACATCGTTTGTTAAATTCAAGTACGTCGCGTGTCGGTTCTCAACTTCAAAAAGTCTGGCGAGAATTTTAAATGATCTAGCCCAACAATTGAATAACGCAAACAATACATAAAATGTAATCATCGTGCAAGTGAACAACAACCTCATTTTCAGAGAAAGGAAAAAAAAACACCTTTTTGGATGGACACTCACAATCGAAGAACACCAACACAAGCTCACCATTGCTGAAATGAAACGGTTTAACTTTGAATAACATAAGCATTACATTAAATGTAAGCATCGTGCAAATGAACCTGGAACGAAGAAACAACCTAATTTACCCAACAATTGAATAACACCAACACAAGCTCATCTGTTAGAATTAAAAAACAGTGTGTCGATTCTCACGGCATTCACTCTCAAAAACTAAAGATAAGTATAAATGAATCTGCTCTAACAATTCAATTACACAAACATAACATCGTTTGTTAAGTAAAAGTACATCGCGTATCGGTTCTCAAATTCAGGGGTCATTGTAAATGACCTAGCCTAACAATTGAATAACACCAGCATTACATAAAATGTAAACATAGTGCAAGTGAACCTGGAACGAAGAAACAACCTCATTTTCAGACAAAGGAAAAACACCAACACAACCTCACCATTACTGAAATGAAACGGTTTAACTTCGCACATGAAAGAAAAACAGAGACAAAGCCAATTTGCAGACTCTTTAAGCACCTTGATGAGCAAGGCAGGCATTACAAATGAAACCCTTGCCGGAGAACTTAATGTTAATCCTATCACCATATCGCGTTGGAAAAATGGCCAGAGCAAACCACCGCGTGACCAAGTGGTGAAA
>LUTY01001222.1 GCA_001640045.1 Candidatus Thiomargarita nelsonii
CCATCGCCGGCGCGTGCTGATGCTGTCCAAATTAAAACGGATTTAGCACCCCTCGTTTATAAAAATAATATTGCAAAACAATTGCTTAGGATAATAAGCCCCGCTGGGCAAACTTTCATAGACACTTGTGAGCGAGTTTTGCGTAAACCTTCTAATCAAGATGTTGTCAATACTTTGTTTGATGTCATTGCACATTATTTTGAGAGTATTCGCCCTGATAATTATGATGATGATATGAATATCATCACGCTGGTAGAGCGTGCCTCAAACTGTTGCGAAACTTGCCTCGATACCACTTCAGTTGAGCGGCGGGAAATTTTAGCGACGATGCCTGAGATGCAGGATTCTGTGAAAGCGATGTTGATATTATCAGGATTAGGTTATTCAGTGCTCAAGCCAATTTTTTCGCGCACGACGGCGATTGGTAGTTTGATGCGTAAAAAATTGGCCCCTGTCACAGAGCCAATTTTAGAACAATTGACGATTTTACGTCAATAATTAATGGTTTAGGAGTCCAAGATTTATCTTGGGCGCTGAAACACTAAAGAAGCATTCGTACCACCAAACCCAAAACTATTAGACATCACCGTATTAAGCATCACATTCTCTTGAGTTTCACGCACGATAGGCATCCCCTCAGCATGAGGATCAAGCTCGGTGATATGGGCGGAAGCACTGATAAAACCCACCTCCTGCATCAACAAACAATAAATAGCCTCATTGACACCCGCCGCCCCTAAAGCATGTCCCGTCAAAGATTTAGTGGCACTAATAGGCGGTATTTTATCTTTAAAAACGGTTTTAATGGCCTCAAGTTCGCGTACATCACCAATCGGTGTACTCGTACCATGTGCATTAATATAATCAATGGGGGTTGATACCGTTTCTAAGGCTTGCTGCATACAGCGCACTGCGCCTTCTCCCGAGGGTTGCACCATATCAAAACCATCCGATGTCGCGCCGTAGCCAACGATTTCCGCATAAATTTTGGCACCACGCGCTTGGGCATGGCTTAACTCTTCCAACACAACCATGCCCCCCCCGCCGGAAATCACAAAACCGTCACGGGTAACATCGTAAGGACGTGAAGCCGTTTGTGGCGTGTCATTGTGCTTAGAAGATAAGGCTCCCATCGCATCAAACAACATGGTCAAACTCCAATGTACCTCTTCACCACCGCCGGCAAAGACAATATCCTGTTTGCCCATTTGAATTTGTTCATAACCATTCCCAATACAATGGGCGCTGGTAGAACAGGCTGAACTGATAGAATAATTTATTCCTTTGATTTTAAAGGGTGTCGCTAAACACGCCGAAGTCGTACTCCCCATCGTGCGGGGTACCATAAAAGGGCCAATTTTGCGTAAGCCTTTGCTACGCAAAATATCCGCAGCTAATACCTGATTGGCAGGCGACGCGCCCCCTGAGCCGGTGATTAAACCAGTACGCGGATTAGAAACATCACTGTCTGACAAATTCGCATCTGCAATCGCCTCACGCATGGCTAAATAATTGTAAGCCGCTGCGTCACCCATAAAGCGTTTCACTTTTTTCTCAATTAAAGCTGCCAAATCAAGGTGAATGGCACCATGAACATGGGTGCGAAAACCAAGATCAGCATATTCTTGATGAAATTCAATGCCTGAACGTCCTTGACGCAGGGAATCCAAGACTTCTTGCTTGTTATTGCCAATACTGGATACAATGCCAAGCCCTGTGATCACAACACGTTTCACTGCATAATCCTCTCAAAAGTTATCGGTGGAAGTAAACAAACCAACACGTAAATCTTTGGCGAAATAAATCTCTCGTCCATCGACCGCCATCACGCCCTCACCGATGCCCATTACCAATTTTCGCATGATAACTCTTCTCATATCAATACGATAAGTCACAAGCTTATTCTTAGGGGTCACTTGTCCTGCATATTTGACTTTGCCCGCACCCAGTGCCCGTCCACGCCCTGGTCCACCGAGCCAGCCTAAGAAAAACCCAATCAATTGCCACATTGCATCTAAGCCCAAACAACCAGGCATCACCGGGTCGCCGGGAAAATGACAATCAAAAAACCACAGTTCAGGATCTAGATCAAGTTCGGCAATAATATTGCCTTTATTCGCGTTACCCCCATTTTCAGTAATGCTGACGATACGATCAAACATCAACATGGGTGGCATCGGTAATTGTGCATTACCTGGACCAAACATTTCGCCGCGCCCACATTGAAGCAATTCCTCATAAGTATAGCTACTTTTTTTTTCCATAAAAGTTCCCAATTGTCAAAAAACATCCTTTAAAATCGTCAAAATAACGATCTTAATATCAAGCCACAAAGACCAATTTTCTATATAATAAAGATCATAAGCAATGTGTGTTTCCATTTGTGCTAGCTTTGTTTCATCACCACCAAAGCCGTTGACTTCTGCCCAACCAGTGATGCCAGGCTTGACCAGATGGCGCAACATATATTTAGGGGTACGCCGCCGAAACTGCTGGTTAAACCAGATGGAATGTGGACGTGGACCGACTACTGACATTGGTCCTAGAAGCACATTGATAAATTGTGGCAATTTATCCAAAGAAGTACGCCGTAAAAATTGCCCGAATGGTGTGGTGCTAGGCTCTTCAGGGACTTTCAGAGTACGAAATTTCCAAACAAAAATATTTTTTCCACCAAGACCATATCGGCGTTGTCTAAACAATACGGGCCCCGGAGAACTCAATTTCACCCCTAAGCCAATGATGCACATTGGAATAGCCATGACAAGTAAAATGAATAGGCTCAGAATCACATCTTCCAGACGCTTTAACACGCCACCCATCCCATCTAATGGGGAACCATAAATACTGATAATAGGAAGCCCAGCCATGTTTTGCCAACGACTATGGAGCAAATCAAATATAAATAAGTCTGGTATCATGTAAACGACAACTGCCGTATCTGTCAAACCTGATAAAAGTGCTTTTATTCGCTTTTCAGCGGACATGGGTAAGGCGATATAGATACAATCCATTTGTCCATTTTTGGCATCCTGTATTAAAGTCTCCAAATTGCCCCGCACGGAGATTGAATCCACCACCAGTTTGTCATCATAAAAACCAACAATAGAAAGACCCATCGAAGGATGGATGTCAATGGTTTGTGCCAATCGTTTTCCCAACTCACCTGCACCAGCGATGGCAACCCTGCGGAGAGGAAATCCAAAAACTTGTAGTTTTCTTAATAATACTCGAAACCACCAACGCCATAACCCAACTGCGAGTGGGGCTAGGACAAACCAAGTTAACATCACCTGACGTGAATAC
>LUTY01001213.1 GCA_001640045.1 Candidatus Thiomargarita nelsonii
CCCTTTGACTATCCACAACTCCCCCCTTCCCAAAACCTACCAAGCCTGCAAAAGTGGGAGCATAGCCCACATATTAAAGAAGAAGAATTTAGTCGCGCCGTCAGCTTGGGTTTATTTGATTATCTCCGCAAAAGCCACTCTCAAGGCTTTGTCATCTCCCTCAGTGGTGGGGCAGACTCATCTGCTATTGCATGTTTAGTCCGTTTAATGGTTGAATTCGGTGTAGCCGAACTCGGTACCGAGGGCTTTTGTGCCAAAATCAGGCAAAAAGGTTTAGCGACTGTCAACAACATCGTACATTCATTACTCACCTGCGTTTATCAAGCGACTGAAAATTCAAGTGAAACTACCCAACAGGCGGCTGAAACGCTAGCACATAGCCTTGGTGCTCAGTATTTAGAATTGAATATTAACGAGCTGGTGAAAGGCTATGTTGATTTGGTATCGGGCGCTATTAACCAAAAACTCAATTGGCAAGAGCATGATCTTGCGCTACAAAACATTCAAGCCCGTGTTCGCTCCCCAAGCGTTTGGCTGATTGCCAATCTCCGCAACGCTCTTTTGTTGGCAACCAGTAATCGCTCCGAAGCGGCGCAAGGTTATGCTACGATGGATGGTGATACCAGTGGCGGTTTAAGTCCCCTAGCGGGCATAGATAAAGACTTTTTACGGCACTGGCTGCGTTGGTTAGAAAATGAAGGTCCTGTGCAGGCTCTGTCACTGATTAATCAACAATCCCCCACTGCCGAATTGCGTCCAAAAGAGATGGCGCAAACAGATGAAGAGGATTTAATGCCTTATCCTTTATTGAATGTGATTGAAAAGGCAGCGATTCGTGATCGCCAAACGCCTTATGAGATTTTTTGTTTGCTACGGCTTCAATTTAATGAATATGAGG
>LUTY01001214.1 GCA_001640045.1 Candidatus Thiomargarita nelsonii
GCACGCCACGTTTTTTTAAACAGTGTTCAATTTGTGGACGGATGCCATAGACGAGCCAAGGCCATATCGTTTGAAGAATTTAGGATCATCAGACAGTAATGCCTCTAATATCACTGCACCAGTAGGCGTAGTTTCACTGATATTGACCTTCAATTGCAAATATGAACGTCTTGAACGTCGCTTTTTTTCTTCAGGGCTCGCAGAATCTTTCTTTACATTCCGTTTTTTTTGGGTAGACATTTTTACGCACCTAATTTTACGCGATGTGCAACTTTAGACCTACGGGGTATCCCAAACACCGTAGGTCTGAGTTATTTGGGAACAACTTTATTAATTTGAACTGTCCTGCAATACACGATACAAATCAATTAAGGTCATTGAGGGCAAATTGACATATTTTCGTACCATGCTTAACGCCCTGAATGCAGAATGTTTCCAACAACCTATCGCCGTTGATACTTCCGGTTTGTCCAAAAAGTCAATGCTGTTGAACCAAGGGGGGGTTACATTAGGATGTTCACCTTCAATATAATCTTTCAAAGCTAGACTGCCGCCGCCAGCGCATAAAATACCACCGACAGAATTTGGACATCTGCTACGTACAAAGGTATAAATGTCTCGCGCCGTTAGATCATAGGCTCGTTTGATAAACTGGGTGCAATCGATTTTGTATCCTTGAATGACGGTGAATCCATTCTCAAGAACAAATTCAATTTGAGAATCATACAGTTGAATATTTTTCAACGGTTCGTTTTCATTGCAAGCTGCCGCAAGCATAGCCCGTAAGTGCTTTCGTACCAAAAAAAGTCCATGTTGATCTTCAGCATCCGTGTGATCTAAATCATACTGAATATCACCCTTAGATAGTCTGAATATACTATAATCAGTTGTGTTTCCA
>LUTY01001215.1 GCA_001640045.1 Candidatus Thiomargarita nelsonii
GTCATTTCGACTAAAGGAGAAATATTGTCTAGTTGTAGGGTGGATATCGCTCCGCGTATCCACCATAATACATTAGTTATACTCACCACTGCGACAAAATTCTAATCTCGCAAATCGTCAAGATGCTGAAATTTCATAAGGAAACTGGATATGGGATATTGGAACTATAGAGTGATAAAAAGACATCACAAAGAAACGGATACATATACATACCAAGTACATGAGGTATATTATAAAAAAAATGGCAAAATTGAAGGATGGAGTGAATCTCCAGTATCCCCAATGGGTGATACCCTAAATGAATTACGTGGTGATATTCAGTATTTTAGCAAAGCCTTCCAGAAACCCGTATTAAGAGAGAAAACCAAGAAAGGCAAACTTATGCTTGTGCCAGACAATCAAAAAATCAAAATAAATGTTGGTCATTATTTTGAATTAATGGATCGTTCGGCTGTAGCCGTTGATTTTATTTATCAGTCTATTGGTAGTCACCCAGTAATAAGAGATAATCGCAAACTTCAAAAACTTTATAAAAAAGCTGAAGATATATTGGGTGAACTCTATCAAGAAGCTGGAAAATTAGAGTATGAGAAGACAAGAAATCGCGGCTAACAAGGCAAATCCAACCGATCCAAAAACCACAGCACGTTTTTTGGTCGGCTGATGAAACGAATAGGGGCAATCCCACGCGCAAGCCCAATGCCATATCGTGCCGACTAAATGAATGAGACTTACCCTGAGCTATATGACTTGCCCATTTATTTTGTCCATTATCACAGAGATGCTGTCATTCTGCTTTGAGAATTCTGTTGGCTTGTTATAAAACCATCAACCAAACCCCCCACCGCTAATCATAAGATTACAGCTCCCGATTATCCTTACACCATTTCTTTAGAAT
>LUTY01001216.1 GCA_001640045.1 Candidatus Thiomargarita nelsonii
CGTACAAGATAAATTTTGGACTCCAAAAAATCCTATTTCTTGAAGAAATAGGATTTTTAGATTGCTACTGATTACTCCCACCCTTGCCTAAACGTTGCATCTTGCTATACAAAGTGGTCCGATTAATCCCTAACAGGCGGGCTGCTTGGCTCAGATTACCTTCGCTGATCTTCATGGCTGCATTGATATAACGACGCTCCCTTTCAAGTAATACCTCATCAAGGGCAAATTCGCCCTTGTTTATTTGATTCATAATAGCTTGTTCAGAATCATCAGAGCTTGAGTGACTAGTCAAATTGCTGTCTAGTTCTTCTTCTAGTTGTGTTTTATTGATCAATTGATTGGGATATTTCGCGCCGAGACGAATCACAATATTGCGTAATTCACGAATATTGCCTGGAAAACTATAGTACTGCCAACATTGCTTCGCCTCTTCATCCAACTTGAATAATGTACCCATTTTGGCATAAAATTCTTGAAAATGATTTAATAACAAAAATTTATCATCATCTCGATCATTTAAGGGAGGCACTTTAATTGTCAACACGCTGAGACGGTGATACAAGTCGCCACGAAATTTGCCCTCTTTCACATTTTCAGCTAAATCGCTATTAGTCGCGGCGATAATACGTGCTTTAGATTGACGCACCCGCGTTTCACCTAGCCGATAATATTCTCCATTTTCTAAAACGCGCAACAACTTAGACTGTAATTGTAGTGGCATATCGCCAATTTCATCCAATATCAAACTCCCCTCTCCGGCGTCTTCAAAAAAACCGGAGCGTGCCATATTCGCACCTGTAAATGCCCCCTTGGTATGTCCAAATAATTGAGCATCAAGCTAACAACCTCTTTGCCTTCGTCATCGGAGCCACCACTGCTTGCTGTACCAGCCG
>LUTY01001217.1 GCA_001640045.1 Candidatus Thiomargarita nelsonii
CGCCAAAGATTTTTAGCCTAAAATAAATCCTCTTTTTTTTATCAAAAATTGTAAGTCTGAAAAATAGGATAAAAAGCCACGATGAGTCAGTAGTGTCCTTTCTTTGGTAATTGTATCAAGGATGTTGCTGCTAATCAATACAATCGGGCGGTGGGCAACAAAAACACATTGCCCACTCTACATTTGGATTAACTGGAGTTTTTTCCTCGTTGTAGGACGCGGAGCGTCCTAACATGCATTCCCACGCAGAGCGTGGGAACGAGAAACGCAGAGCGTGGGAACGAGAAATAAATAGGATTTTTTTTCTGTTAATGTTCGTAGTAGGCGATTTATCGCCTATTTTATCGCCTACTACGAACTGTGGAAAAAATGTCAACTAATCTCCAAGCGATTTTGAGAAAGTCGCCGAATTTCATCACGAAGTTTAGCCGCCTCTTCAAATTCCAAATTTTCCGCGTGTGCAAACATCTTTTTTTCTAATTGTTTAATTTTTTTGTCAACTTGATCCGGCGATAAGGAAGCATACTCTGCAGCCGTTTCTGCAACGGCTTGATGAGGCATTGTCTCTTTTAAAATCTCTGTGATCGCTTTTTTGACACCCTGGGGTGTGATACCATGTTTTTTATTATAAGCCATTTGTTTAGTACGCCGCCGCTGGGTTTCATCAATGGCGTATTGCATCGCCTCCGTCACCGTGTCTGCGTATAAAATGGCTTGTCCACAAATATGACGCGCCGCTCGTCCAATCGTTTGAATTAATGATCGCTCAGATCGCAAAAATCCCGTTTTGTCAGCGTCACAAATGGCGACGAGTGATACTTCGGGCATGTCTAATCCTTCACGCAGCAAATTAATGCCCACCAATACATCAAATACCCCTAAACGCAAATCACGG
>LUTY01001218.1 GCA_001640045.1 Candidatus Thiomargarita nelsonii
CTATCAACATTCCTCAATCATATTTGGTAAAATCCATGCTCCCATTGAACATTTTCTTGGTGTGAACATTTTTTTCAACGCATTAGCCGTTCAAAATCTGAACGCCAGGCCTCAAATTCAACCACATAATTGTAGCCACACACCGTTTTCAGTGTTCGGGAGGAAATCAGTTCGAGGATTCGGGATGCGCGAGTCCGTATTTCATTTTCTGGACTATACGGGTTTAGGCGCATTTGATGACCCGGCGGAAAAGCGTAGTCGCAGGCAAAGAGTACCTCTTTGTAAATATATATGGTAAAGCCTGGCGTGTGCCCACCAATGTGGAAAGCCTCGATACCATTTTCTTGAAAATCGCCAGTAAATTTGTGATCTATTGGAAACTGTCTAGCAAGTGGGTGTTTTGCGTCAAAAGCATGTAGGTGAACCTGAGCCCCCCAAAGTTCACGATATTGGTTTGATGCCCCCATAAAATCTTTGTGAGTGAAGTAGATCGATTGGACTGGCGCCAGCGTTCTATTGAACGCTGATGGACAATCGATCCATACAGCCGTTTCATCTATTCGATAAGCCGCATGCTCTATTCCAAGTCTAGGCACAGATAGCAATTGTGTGACTTCGTCATTCACCCGATTTGATGTCACTGTGTACCGTTTTTCGGTTTCTTCCCAAGTTAAAAACTTTTGGTGGTGAGCACCACAAAACGGGCAAACCTCGGGCATCTCTCCAATCATATTGTAGCCACAATCGATACATACCCACTGATTTTGAAATAACACTATTAATCCTCTTAAGTACCTTTTGGAGTCCAAGATTTATCTTGGACGTCGCCTTTCATACCATAAATTTAATTTATCGCCTGTAGCTTCGCTACCTTCATCAGCGGGATTTCATCCGG
>LUTY01001219.1 GCA_001640045.1 Candidatus Thiomargarita nelsonii
CTCCAAAGGCCATTACCAAGCTCATTGGCTGTTTGCACTTGCCAGTGTGCGTCACCGGTGGGCAGTGATATGTTAGGTGTGACGGCGCAGGTGCCGGTTCCCTCGGGGCAAGCGGCTTCGGAGGCTGTGTATTGCCATTGGGTGGTCTGGCTGCTGGCATCTGTTACTTTAAGGAGATATTGTGTTGCTGTGTCAACGGCACGCCATGTGTAGGTGGGTTGATTGGTGTTTATCGTCCCCGATGGGGCAATCAATTCGGCTTGTCCGGGCAATCCTCCGCCTACGAGGGCTATTTCCAAAGTTTCTGGGGCATTGGATGGGATGAGCAAACTGGCATTTTTGCCGCCAGTGGTATTGGGTGCAAAGACAAGCTCTACGGTGCAAGTGTTTGTCGGTGTAATTACTTGGTTTGTGCAGTTGTCTGAGGTGATGCTGAATTCTGCGGCATTTGTTCCGGTTAGAGTGATAGCACCGATGTCGAGATTTAAGTTACCAACATTGGCAATAGTAAAAGCTTGTGCTGGTGATTGTTCGCCTACTTCTACAATATCAAAAGCATAAGTCATTGGACGCGCTTGGATGGCGACGTGGTAGTGTACTGTAATGCTTTTGAGTTCTGTCCAGTCTGTGGGTGTGCCTCCGACTATGGCGCGTACTTTCCAGTAGTGGGTGGTGTCTTGTAGCTCTGCGTTGTGCAGGTAGTCTGATATTTCATAGGATGTGCCGGTGACTTGGACTATGTCTTGGTTGGTGAGGTCGAATTCATAGTGGGAGGCTCCGGTTACTGTTGGCCAAGTGACTGAGGTGCGGTAATTACGCCAAACACCATTATTAGTGAGATTACCGGAGACGGACATATACAAATCATAGGAATGGTTATTCTGGTAATCCTGAA
>LUTY01001220.1 GCA_001640045.1 Candidatus Thiomargarita nelsonii
TACGTATTAGCAGCAGTATATGCCTTGGATGCCAAGTTGGGACAACCCAAGCTCGCGCAATTGACAGCGTAATGTATCCGATTATCGCGCCAAATCGGGCGTAAAATACCATGTTCGATATTATTCAAGGTCAGCTTTTGCCCCTTAATTGTTACCAACTTTTTATCCCAGGGACCAAACCAGCCAATTTTCTTAATCGACTTGACAGGATAGCGGTTAACAATGAGATGAACCGTCAGTGCGCTAACATCTCGTCATAACGAACAATCACCTGCCCTTGATGTTCCCCACGAGCGACTCGTCCATAACGTTGCAAAAAATTCATGGCTTCAAAGCCCGGCTCCATCAATAATAAGTCGGCTTTGAAGGTGACACCCATTTCGATACTGGAAGTAGTGATTAATACTTTGAAATCATAAGGATTTTGACAACGCCCTACGGCAAAACGCCCCATTGGTTTCGCATCTGCTTTGCTATCATCAAGGCTATTAATCAATAAACAATCTTCAGGTTCAATGCCTGCCGCAAGTACTGCTTGTTCTAATTCAACAATCTGCCGCTGCAAATCTTCGAGCTTATTATAAATGACAACGGTTTGCCGTTTTTTAGCCACTTGTGCTTGCATGTCTTCTTTATGCTGCAACATTAATTCAGGCATATTCTCAATATTCACGAAACTGAGTTGCACATCACCATGAATAAATCGCCCACGGGTGCCAATTTTTTCTTTTATGAAAGTCACCCTATTTTCATCAATTTCCAATGCTTTCAACACGGGCATGATCTTAACTGGAGTAGCGGATAAAAAGCTGATTTTAGCGCGTACTTTTTTACCGTCTTCCCACAAAGCCGCTGCTAATTTGGCAAATACGGCGGCTAATCCAAACCCTCTGGC
>LUTY01001221.1 GCA_001640045.1 Candidatus Thiomargarita nelsonii
CAACGCCGCCCATACCTGATACCTTGTCAGAAAACTTCTCCAATTTGCCAGTTAGTTCTAATCCTTTGATAGAAAAGCTCTTAGAACACGAAGGCGACGCAGTGCAAATTTTAGACTTAGGAAAGCATTTTGAAAAGGCTTTAAAGATCCAAAAGATAGATAATATCCTTCAAAAAGAGTTAATAGACAAAATAAAGTTAGATCGGTTTATTTTTCATTAGGGTCTTAGGCACCGGAAAAATATTTTTATAAATGCTTTGCTTCTAAATTGTTAGCTTTGTTAGAGGTTGATAAAGTGCGACAAGCCGCACCACATTGCTCACGCCTATTTACAACGCTTCTTGAAAAAATGCTTATGGCAACCGAAAGTGCTCTTAAATTTTTCTGATAGTGCCATAAGTTAAAATTGGAAAACCGTATGAAGTGTGGATTGGGATCATTAGGTGGTGTAATATTGGTGGCACGATTGTTTGTTTGGATGGGCCAGTTTTTTGGGCTAAAGAGTTGGCGGATTTGCCTTGAGCCAACTGTCAGTTGCCAAAAAAGATCTGCAACTGATTAACGCTGTTGCGCTTGATTTACCGCCGGCTCAGGCTGATGAGAACCGTTTACAGCAAATTCTCTATAACCTAGTGGGTAATGCGATTAAGTTTACGGAAAGCGGTCGCGTCGAAATTTCTGCCAAAGTGGTTAATAATCATTTAGAGTTGTGCATTTCTGATACCGGTATCGGTATCGCGAAAGATAAATTAGACCGAATCTTTGAATCCTTTGAGCAAGCAGAAGGTTCAACAGCGAGAGATTACGGTGGCACGGGGTTAGGTTTAGCCGTTACCAAACGGTTGATTCAATTGCACGGGGGGGAGATTTGGGTTGAATCCACGCAGGGCGTGG
>LUTY01001232.1 GCA_001640045.1 Candidatus Thiomargarita nelsonii
CCCTTGAGATTTTCCCAAAAGCATTTCACCACCACTTTTTCTTGTTTGATTAATTGGTTATCGTTTCGGCACAGGAACACGCATCCCATGCCGCCGGCACCTAACAATTTTTCTAGGGGATATTTGTGTAGATCATGCAAAGCATAGCGCTCTGGCTCAATAGCAATGGCGGCTTGCAAATTGTCCAAGGCTTCCGTGTAGGCTTGGCGCCGCAACAAGACTTGAAAAAAATTAAAATAAGCCAGTGCCTTGTCTGAGTCTTTTTTAGCCTTTTCAATGGCTTTCCTAAATAAGCGCTCCGCCGGTTCCAATTCCCCAGTCGAAGATAAGGCACTGCCCACCATGATAGACATTCGACTGTATTCAGGATTTTGGGATGGCAACTGTTTTAATTGTGAAGCGGCTTGCCGAATGAGTTGCAGGCTGGTGCTATTATGTATTGTGAACTCGTCACGGGCTTTAATTTGTGACGATAAGTTTTGACGCGCCATGAGTTCGGTGAATTCGGTTAATTTTTGTAAAATCTCCTCGTTTTGAGTTATGACGACTTTGACATCTTTTTTAGTCTCGATGACATCCTCATGGATTTCTTCTAGTGTTGAATAAACGTCTTTTGCCCATTGAAGCATGGAGGCTAAGCGATTTTCAAAGCGACGGCTAAAGCGTATCAATTGTTCATAGTGGCTTTGCCAAACCGTTTGGGTTTGTTGCAAGTCTTGTAATTGTTGCTCGATTTGAGCACCCAAAAAAGGAGAGCTTTGTTGTATGGCTTTGAGATGTTCTAGGTTTTCTTGGAGTTGTTGCACGGAAAGACATAATCCTTCTCGCTGTAAGGCGGCTTGGGTTTTTTCGAGTCTATCATCTTTGCGAATGAGTTCGCGGAAGAAGAATAAAATGCCATCGCCTAGTTGTCCGTCGAATCGGAGAAAGGCGGCTAATGTGTCATCCACCGGGGTTATGCGCTGCATTTGTTCTAGCACTAAATCGGTGATGGCGGCGGTGTCTCTATAACTAATTAAAGCGATTAAATCGTCATCGGTGATTGGTTCAAACTGAAAGATTTTGTCTTTGTGTTTGGCAAAGTCTTTGAGTGATTTGGCGGCACTCAGGCGAAAAGCGGGCAAGTCTTGGCTGGATAAGCCGATTTTTTGGGCAAAGGGTTGCAAGTAGTGGCGATCAATTTGTTCGGCAAATTCGCGGCTGAGCTTTGAGTTGAAGATTTTTTGCGCGAGGCTTAAATTTTGGTCAGGCGCAGTGACTCCGACACTAATGGCAACGAGGGTGTAGCCATAACTGTCTTGGTATGCGGTGCTGATTTGTTGGGCGCTGAGTGTGAAATGCGCTTTGATTGTGGTGATCGCTTTTTTTCCGGCTTTGGCGGCGAGGGATTCTACGATGGGGTTGTCTAGTAGTGAGCTGAGTAGGGTTTGTATTAGTGATGGCATGTTATGTTGTTTTTTGGTAGTTTGGTGAGTACAACGAATGTAAGCCAGTCGAATGATGAAATTATATACCAATTCACGCGAGGTGCAACTTTTTTTCGACGCACCACAAAGAGGCTGGCATTCCGCAGCGAAGCGTTCATCGTTATACACAAGTCAAATGTAGGGTGGGTTTAGCTGCGCGATACGAAGTCAGCGAAGCTAAACCCACCCTAAAAATATAATTTTATTTCAAATAGTTAGATACTTATGTCTAAGGATGAGCGCAGAGCGTGGGAACGAGAAAAAAAATGGGTGTTTTCTTTGGTTTTATTCGTTGTCTTACATTCGTTGTACTTGTTGTTGCAGTTGCTCCGCGTCCAGGCAGGCATTCCTTTGCTCCGCGTGGGAACGAGAGACGAGAGAAATCGTTAGAGCAAATGATTATTTATCCCTCATCATCTCTTGATTTTCCAAAAACCAACGATAAGTTGACTCAATCCCGGCTTGCAGTGAAATTTTTGCCTGCCAACCAAGTGTCTTAAGGCGTGAAACATCCAATAATTTTTGAGGCGTCCCATCAGGCTTTGAACTGTCAAAAGTGATTGTGCCCTGATATTCTACAACTTCCTTCACTTTTTCGGCGAGTTCCAAAATAGTCACATCTTCACCAACGCCTACATTGATCATTTCTTCGCTGTCATAATGTGTCATCAGAAATTCTGCTGCATTGGCGAGATCGTCAACATGCAAAAATTCTCGGCGCGGCTTGCCCGTTCCCCAAACCACAACGGAGGGCTCTCCACGCACCTTGGCTTCGTGGAATTTGCGAATCAAGGCGGGTAAAACGTGGGAATTTTCAAGATTGAAATTGTCCCCAGGGCCATAAAGATTAGTCGGCATCAGAGAGATGGCATTGAAACCATACTGTTTTCGGTAGGCTTGACACATTTTTATGCCCGCTATTTTGGCGATAGCATACCATTGATTGCTCGGCTCTAAGGTACCTGTGAGGAGATATTCTTCCTTCATAGGCTGTGGTGCCAATTTGGGATAAATACAGGAGGAGCCAAGAAATAATAACTTTTTTACTCCCGTTCGATAGGCTGCATCAATAATATTGGTCTGTATCTGCAAATTATCTCTGAGAAAATCAGCAGGATAAGTATTATTAGCGTGAATACCGCCAACCTTGGCGGCTGCTAAAAAGACATATTCGGGCTGCTCCGTCTGAAAAAAATCCATCACAGCCGTTTGTTGAGTGAGGTCCAATTCTCGGTGAGTGCGTAAGAGTAAATCTGACGCTAGCTGCCGCTGGATAGCTGCACCGACCAATCCCTGATGTCCAGCAATGTAAATACGTGCGTTTTTATTCATGGTATTTGAATGTTTTAAAACCTTTGTGCTGAAGAAGGGCATCTTGTTCAGCCAATTTGAGGTCTTCCTTTACCATCTCTTCAACTAATTGTTCAAAAGAAATAGCCGGTTCCCAGCCTAATTTTTCCTTAGCCTTGGTTGGATCACCGAGCAAGCTTTCTACTTCGGTGGGTCGAAAATATCTCGGATCGATGCTAATGATGTTTTTTCCGGTTTTTTCATCATAGCCTTTTTGATCGATTCCAGTTCCTTGCCATTGGATAGATATATCCAGGTGCTGACAAGCGGCTTGTACAAAATCTCGCACTGAGTATTGCCTGCCCGTTGCAATCACAAAGTCTTCAGGCTCATCTTGTTGTAGCATTAACCATTGCATTTCAACATAGTCACGGGCATGTCCCCAATCACGTTTGGCATCGAGATTGCCTAGATATAAGCTATCTTGTAAGCCAAGTTTGATACGTGCCAGGGCACGGGTGATTTTACGGGTAACAAAAGTCTCCC
>LUTY01001223.1 GCA_001640045.1 Candidatus Thiomargarita nelsonii
GCTCCAATAAAGGTGGAGCACCGCTAAAGGTGGCACTCAATGCCAGCGCTTTCAGCGGAAATATCACTGACTACACTTGGTCCAGTTCCGACGGTCAAACGGCTACTGGTCGCAATACCAGTATGACTTTCGACACGCATGGCACTTACACAATTAGCTTAACAGTAACAGATGAGGCGGGTAAAACAGGCACGGTCAATCAAACGATTGAAGTTTTTCAAGCACCAATAGCTGCTTTTACCGTAACGCCTTTTAGTGGAAAGTCACCGCTGAGTGGGAAGTTACCGCTCAAAGTGACGTTGGATGCCAGTGAATCTAGTGATCCTGTCAGCGGCAAAATCACTCATTATGCATGGTCAAGTTCGGATGGGCAAACTGCGGAGGGGCAAACGACTAGCCTGACTTTCAAGACGGAAGGCAGCTATGTTATCACCTTGACAGTTACTGCCGAGGGTGAACGCACTGCGACGGCGCAACAAGAAATCACCGTCAATCCCGCCCAATCTAACTAAGATAAGCGGAGCGTGGGAGCACCCTACACTGGCTGGGTGCTCGGAGCGAAGTTACTTCGTTTGCCACGCAGGCGCGTGGGTACCATAAAAAAATGATTGGTTAGGCAGTCAATTCCCTAAGTGGTTCTAAAGTCTGCCCTTGAATATCGCCGTATTTGAACTTTAGCCCATACTTTTTTTCAATTTCAAGCATCATTTTTTGCGAGTTTTCTACATATTTTTCGATATCATGTTGCGCTTCTTCATCCAACCGTTTCTGCGTATTATATATCTCTTCTAATAACGGGGTAGTTATCATCACATTGTCTCCGTAAAAAGTTGGGACGGCTCCAATAAAGGTGGAGCACCGCTAAAGGTGGCACTCAATGCCAGCGCTTTCAGC
>LUTY01001224.1 GCA_001640045.1 Candidatus Thiomargarita nelsonii
TAAACATCTTATAAAACGCCTAAAAAAAAATCAACTTATAAAAATATAATTTAAGTAGTATAATGATAACAGAACTAAATTACGGAGATGAGAAAATGAACTCACTAAAAGAAACTTTATCTCAATATTGGCTAACTATTCAAGGAACTTTGTTTCCATGGCTGAAAGAAGAATTAGGAGATTTGACCGTCAAACAAGAATTGCTGATAACGGTTTTGGAAATCCTACGAATAGAAGAACATCTTCCAGCTTATTTCGGTATTCCAGGTCGCCCCCCCGCTGACCGAGTAGCGATTGCCAGAGCTTTTGTTGCTAAGGCAGTATATGACATGCCTACGACCCGAATATTGTTAGGGAGCAATGCCAGCGATATTGTTCTTCATCGAATTGGTGGCTGGGAAAAAAAGAGTGACATTCCAAGTGAATCGACTTTTTCCCGTGCTTTTGCTGAATTTGCCAAAAGCCAGTTACCCCAGAAAGTACATGAAGCTTTGATCAAAAAGACTTACGAACGACAAATAGTAGGGCATATTTCAAAAGATGCAACCGAAATAGAAAGTAGAGAAAAACCAGTCAAAAAGAGTGTGTCCCACCTACCCAACCGTAGTATTTCTAAAAATGGGTGTTGGTTAATAAATGTTCCATATGAGAGATTTGAGAGCCTGAAAAAGGCGCAACAAATAGACTGGGTTCAAAAAACACCTATTTAGAGTGACAATCAAATCTCACAGACAAAAGGAGGCCTTCCTCTAAGGAGAAAGCGGTGTTCCACCACCTACTAAACCGTGGTCTAAGGTGGTGGTTGATAGACGTTCCATCCCAAATATTTGATAGCCTGGTAAAGGCGCAAAAAAAAGATATAAGGCTCACTGGCGAACTCCAGCTTTTCGATAT
>LUTY01001225.1 GCA_001640045.1 Candidatus Thiomargarita nelsonii
TTCGCCCCCATCGAGCCGGTGAAAGCATGGCAAAACATCGAATTTCTGATGACGCTTGATATCCCAGTGTTATTAATAATCCGTTTATTCCGTCAATCCGTTGTTCTTAATTATTTATTTTGGCAAATTTTGCCAATTTATCCGTCTATTGACAAGTGCCTTTTATTATCAAATCTGTGGGGGTTTAGCAAGCTCGCAGCTTTTAAGCAGTAGCAAAAAGGGCTTTAAAATCTAAAATTGACTACCTGTTCCCAAACACTAAAGTGGTATTGATATGTTATTCACTTGTCTGCCCATTCATCAACAACGCTTATGGATGATACTTTGCTTATGTCACATTTTCCCCGTATTTGCCACACCAAGTTTTCAACAGGCTCAATCCGAATACGAGCAGGGTCATTTTGAAAAAGCCATACGGCATTGGCAAGCACTGTTAGACATTTCCAACTTGGAAAGTGCCCAGAATGTTGAGATTCTGATACAAATAGCGAATACCTATCAAGCCTTAGGTTTGTCTCAAGAAGCGCTCACGCTCCTGTCACAAGCCGAGCAACTTGCCCAAGGCGATAATCTCATACTCGCTAAATTGTTTACCCTTTTGAGCGACATTTCCCTAGCCACACGACAAGACAGACAAGCTCGCTACTATGCCAATAAAAGCTTAACTTTTTTACCAGCCAATGCCCCTCCCTTAATTCGCGCCACCGTCTTAAACAATTTGGGCAATGTGCTGACTGTAGAAGCTTATTATGCCAAAGCGGTGAAAACTTATGCCCGTTGTGTAGATTTAGCGGATGATGCCATCCTCAGAGGACGTGCTTTGACCAATATGGCACAGGCTTATTTAAAAAGTGGACACTGGCGTTCTGCCGTCAAAGCATTGTCAGTGGCACG
>LUTY01001226.1 GCA_001640045.1 Candidatus Thiomargarita nelsonii
GATGCCCAAGTGCCGGTGTTGTTGACTCAATCAAGCTTAGTATCGATCCTGCCAAAAACAATTGCACAAGTTGTTTACTTAGATATCGATAGGGAAAAGCTCTCACGGTTGAGTACCGATAATTTAGCCAGTGGTGTTGCGCCTTCCAATTTGGCTTATGTGATTTATACCTCGGGTTCAACCGGTAAACCCAAAGGGGTTGCGGTTTCTCATAGTGCGGTCAACCGTCTCGTGTTTAACACCAACTACATCAATATAGAACCGTCTGACCGAATAGCCCAAGCGTCAAATGTTTCTTTCGATGCCGCCACTTTTGAAATCTGGGGAGCACTCTTGCATGGCGCACGGCTCGTTGGGATAACTAAAGATATCATCCTATCACCTCAAGAATTTGTCACCTACCTTCGTGAGCAAAAGATTAGCGTCATTTTCTTAACAACAGCTCTGTTCAATCAGTTGGCGCGTGACGTTCCAGATGCTTTTCAATCGGTGCAACACGTACTCTTTGGAGGCGAAGCTGTTGAACCCAGATGGGTTAGCCAAATACTCAAAAATTCTCCACCACAGCGATTATTGCATGTTTATGGACCGACGGAGAATACCACATTTACCACTTGGCACTTAGTGGAAGAGGTACCAGAAGGGGCCACCAATATACCTATAGGCCGTCCCATTGCCAACACTCAAGTCTACCTTCTAGATCAGAATCGAAAACCAGTGCCCATCGGTGTGCCCGGAGAACTCCACATTGGCGGTGCTGGACTTGCAAGAGGCTACTTAAACCGTCCCGATTTAACCGCTGAAAATTTTATTCCTAATCCTTTCAGCAATGATCCCGATTACCGCCTCTACAAAACTGGGGACTTAGCCCGCTATCAGCTCGACGGCAACAT